>DASXGS010000059.1:0-3071 GCA_036488975.1 Rhizomicrobium sp.
GAAAGCCGCGCGCTGATCCGGCGCAACGTCGAGGCGCTGCAGCTTACCGGCATCACCAAAATCTGGCGGCGTGACGCCACACAACTCGGGCCGATGCCCGCGGGCAGTGGCGGACCGTTCAGCCTTGTGTTTCTCGATCCGCCTTACCGAAAGAACCTCGTGGCGCCCGCGATGCAAAGCCTCGCGGAAGGGAAGTGGTTCACAACCAATGTGCTGCTCGTGACCGAAATGGCGGCTGACGAGCCGCTGCCCTCGCCTCCCGGTTTTGCACTGCTGGACGAGCGCACTTACGGCGACACACGCGTCAGCTTCTGGTGCACCGCGATCTAAGCATTCGTGTTTCATCGGTGGATTGTGGCCCGACCCGGCGGGGGTTCTCCAAGCAAATAAATCTTGAGCCATGGATTACTGGCGTTCCTTCAGCCGCCCGCTTGGCAGACGCGGGGAACATGCACCACATTCCCCGATGCAGAAATGGCCAACGAGCACATCCTTGACGACCATCCGGCGTGCTACAGCCGCTGACGCCGAATTCCTCGGCTGGGTGATTCTCGCCGCAGCCCGCGGGCACCTGGCGCGCGGCTGGTTCGATATCGTGCTTGAGCGGGGTGAAGCATTCTGCCTCGCCTATTGCGCGCGCCTCGTCGGCGCCGAAGCACGCTCATGGTGGCACTGGTCGCTGTTCTCGATTGCCGAAGTGAACGGGGAGCCTACGTCGGCCTTGTGCGGCTTCGGCGATGAATCCGTTTACATGGCATCGGGCGCGGCTATGGAGGAAGCCTCCCGCGCGATGGGCCTGAGCGAAGCGGAACAGGCACAGCTCTGGCCGCGCGGCGCCTTCATTCTCAGCTGCACGACAAGCGAGGATGGTGCGTGGACCGTCGAGAACGTGGCGACGTTGCCAGAGCATCGCGGGACGGGCGTGACGCAGGCGATGCTGGCGCATGAATTTGCCCGCGCCCGGCAAGCCGGATTCCATCTCGCGCAAATCAGTTTTCTGATCGGCAACGAGCCCGCGGAGGGCGCTTATCGCAAAGCGGGCTTCAGCTTCGCCGAAGAAAAGCGCGCGCCAGAATTCGAAGCGGCAATGGGCGTGCCCGGCTTGCGCCGGCTCGCGCGCGATCTCTGAAAACGAAATGGGCGGGAAGCTGTGAAGCTTCCCGCCCATGTCTTCGCATCGTTTCACATCAGCGCCGCTACTCGAGGAGCGGCGGGCGACGCGCAACGATGCTTTGTGGGTCTCGGGGGATCGCCTCATCAGCGATCCCTCGGGGCCGTGCCGGCGCAATCCGTGAAGATCGCTCCAGCACCTCACCGAACGAATATGGCGTCGTTCGTGAGCGTATCGCCCCGCTTCATCGCGCCGGTACCGGCGCGGGTGAAACAGTTCCGTGGGCTTCCGCTGTTGTCTTCACCTGAGCCTTGCGGCTCCGGCGCTTTCAACCTGCGGCACGGACTGAAGCTGTTTTCCCCACCTTCCCCAAGGGCGCCACCCTCGGTTTTTTGTTGGGCGCCTCAGTTGTTGAGAGGCTACGCGCGCGCTCCCCGACCCGCAATAAATTTCACTTGCAATTGCGGATTCATCCACAGGCGATTCGATTTGTATCTCAGCGACGACGAATCCCGGGGCGTTCCTCTAACGGCGGCCGAACAGGCGTTCGATATCGGCAAGCTTGAGTTCGACGTAAGTCGGGCGGCCGTGGTTGCACTGGCCGGAATGCGGTGTCGCTTCCATCTCGCGCAGCAGTGCGTTCATTTCTTCCGCATTGAGGCTGCGGCCGGAACGCACGGACGTGTGGCACGCCAGCGTCGCGGCGACGTGATCGAGCCGCTCCCTCAGCGAGGTGGCTGCGCCGGTCTCGGAAAGCTCGTCCGCCAGATCGCGCAACAGGCCGCCGATATCCATGTGCCCCAGCAGCGCTGGGGTTTCCCGCACCATCACGGCATCGGGCCCGAACGCCTCAACGACCAGCCCCAATTCGGCGAATTCGTCAGAGCGCGCGGCGATGCGATCCACTTCCGCGGGATCGAGCGATACGATCTCGGGAACAAGCAGCGGCTGGCGCGCCACACCGCCATTGCCCAGCGCCTGCTTCATCCGCTCATAGACAATGCGCTCATGCGCGGCGTGCTGATCGACGATGACAACCCCTTCGGCGGTTTGCGCGACGATATAGTTTTCGTGCAGTTGGGCACGTGCCACGCCAAGCGGCAGAGGCTTGGCCTGTGATGTTTCCGGTGTTTGCTCCACGCGGGCCGACGCAATCTGTGGCGCATCCCCTGAGAACAGCGGCGCGTTGTATTCGCGAACAGTGGCCGCCAGACCGCGCGGCACATACGGATGTTCATGGGGCGCATAGGGCGCCATTTGCGGGCGCAGGGCGGAGAGCGCCTCGCCGGAAACTGTCGACGACGCGCGGTGGCCCGCCTCGTGGAGCGCCGCCTTCAGCGACGACACTATCAGGCCGCGCACCAGACCGGAATCGCGGAAGCGCACTTCGGTTTTCGCCGGATGCACGTTCACGTCCACGAAAGCCGGATCGCAATCGAGAAACAGCGCCAGCGCCGGATGGCGGTCATGCGCCAGCACATCGGCATAGGCGCCGCGCACCGCGCCGAGCAGCAGGCGGTCGCGGACCGGGCGACCGTTGACGATGAGGAACTGCATCGCAGACGTGGCGCGGTTGTAGGTGGGCAGGCCGGCGAAGCCGGTTATGCGAACGCCCTCGCGTTCGGCCTGGATGGGCGCCGCGTTGTCGCCGAAATCGCGCCCCATGATTTTGGCGAGGCGTTTCAGCCGGCCGGATTCTTCGTGGCCGACCGCTCCGCTGCTTGAGGCCGGGAACAGGTTCCCTTCAATTTCCAGCGTGAGCACGCGACGGCCGTCCAGCGTGAGCGTGAACGCCACATCGGGCCGCGCCATGGCAAGACGCTTCACCACATCCAGCGTGGCGAGGTCTTCCGAGCGCGCCGATTTCAGGAACTTCAGCCGCGCCGGCGTGGCGTAGAACAGCTCGCGCACTTCCACCCGCGTGCCGGATTGGCCAACGCCGAGGAAGGCCACCGGTGCC
>DASXGS010000109.1:0-5357 GCA_036488975.1 Rhizomicrobium sp.
CGGGGTTTCTCGAGCATGTGCAGCGTATCGGCAACTACGCCAAGCAGCAATTCGCGTCGTTGATTGCCGATCACCCATCGGTTTTCCAAGACGTGCGTGGAGAAGGCCTGATGCTGGGCCTCAAGATGCGCGTGCCGAACATGGCGTTCATCGATGCCTTGCGGGCTCATGGCATGCTGGCGATTGCCGCCGGCGACAATGTCGTCCGCCTCCTGCCCCCGCTGATTATCGACGAATCCCACGTCCGCGAGGCAATGGAGAAAGTCTCGGCCACCGCGCGGGATTTTGAGGCCGCCAGCAAGGCTGCTGTCGCCTAGCAACTCAAACCGCCTTGGCAGGATGCAGGCGCTGGGCTTCGGCCTTGCAGTCGTAGGGTACGTCCTTGTCGCGGCAGAAGTCCGGCCACGCTCTGCTTCTTTGCCAATAACGCACCAGCCCGATCTTATCGGCAAAACCCATGAACCGCCGGTCGAACAAAAACGACTTCATGTACACGCGGAACAGCACATTGGTGCCGCCTTCCCGAAACTGCGCCACGATCGCGGGATCGGCGACATAGTCGTAAGCCATGTCGAGGCGTCCCAAGCCGACAAGACTCGGCATCGCGACGTACGGCGCGTGCCGGAAACTGAACGTCAGTTTCGCCGCCGCTTCGATATTTGCAGGCGTAGGATCGGCGCGCGCCAGTAAAAATGAGCGCTCAAGCCCGTTCTGCACGTGGATCGAAGCATAAGGCTGGAGCGCCTCTCCCCTGTCGATTCTGCGCAGCTGCTCATGCGGATCCCCGAAACGGAAATCGAAGGCGAGCCGCGCGTCCCGGATGACCGGCGAATCCGGCCAAATGCGTTCGGCGGTTTCCAGTTCCGCCTTCGCACTCTGGGGATAACCGGCATACGCAAAGGCAAGAATCAACTGCATGCGATGGGTGGCGGAGCTGGGCTGCAGTTCCACGGCCTTCCGGGCGCCGTCGAGCGCGTCGTCCATCCGGCCAACATTCTGCAATGTCTGTGTTTTGAGCGCGTACAGATCGGCGCAATTAGGATCTGCTGCAAGACCGAGATCCAGGTGTTTTAACTGGTCCGCATAGTGCCCGTGGGGCAGCAAGACGACTTCCGCCGCATAGGTCAGACCCTGCGAGGGTTCCAGGGCACGCGCTTGGCGCAAGTGTGTTCGCGCGGCCGCGAGGAGGGCTGTCGATGGCGCTGTTTCGGTCAGTTCGCTGCCAAAATCCGCCCACAGCGCTTCCGCGAACGCCAGGTTCGCAAGTGCGCGTGCATTCTTGGGATTGCGCCCTATAACCTGGCGCCACAACTCGACCGTCGTGTTGTCGGGGTCGGCTTCGAAACGCTCGCAGCCGGAAAACACGAGACGCAAGGTCTCGCTGTCGGATTGCCTAGGATCGTTGTTGGTCTCAAGCGCGCAGCCCGCCACCTGGAACACCGCGTTGGCGATCTGCAGGCGGAGACTCGCCGGATCTCTGCCATGTTGCGCAAAGGTGGCGCTCCACAGCACCTCGGGCGAGCCGTCCTTCAGAAACGTCACGTCCGCGCGGGGGCCGGTGTTGGAGCGTGGTTGCGCAATCTTCAGTAAATAGTCGGCGCGCCCGCTCTTCTGTCCGCTCGAAAATACGAATGTGTTGCCACCGGCGTTCGCAAGGCGCGCCAGATCGGCCACCAACCCGTCCGCCAGCTCTGCGGCCCCGTGTCCTTGCGAAACAAGGGCGATGGTGGTGATGCCTGAAGCGGGGGCGCGCGTCCAGGCGATCAGGGCCACAAGCCCCGCCAGCGCGAACGAAGCACCTGCCAGCGCAAGCTGCAGGTGTCTTCTCCGCGGCGGAACGACTGGCACCTCCGTCGCATTCGCTGCCGCCGCGTCCAACGGTGAATCGAGTGAAATCAGCCGATAACCGACCTTGTTCACCGTATCTAGCCGGAAGCAATTCGCGCCGATCCCGGCCGCGACCTCTCTCAAACGCGAGATCGTGCGCTGGATGGCATTGTCGCCGACGATGCGCCCGCCCCAGCAGCGCAGGATGAGATCGTCGCGGGTGAGCACAGTCCCCTGCGCCTGCCACAGCGCGACCAGCACCTGCATGACGCGTGGCTCGAGCGTCTCGTGTTTGTCACCCCGCGTGAGCTGTCGCGTCGCGGGCGAAACATTCAGGCCGCCGAGTCGAAACGATTCGATCCGAGCGAGATTGATCCCCTCGCGCCCGATGGCGGCTTCCGGCCCCAATACCACCCGCCCCACGCGTAACCCTCCCGTAAGCGCAAGATATCAGGGTTTCGTCAGCAATTCATCAGCGTGGGGGTGTGTGTATTCGGCCTGCCGCCGCCGATTGTTCTGCGCAGTCCCAAGGGGATTGCGCGCGCCGATGGTCGGCGCTGGCAGATCGAAGGAGCAGTTCATGAAACTCATCTCGATTTTGGTTTCCGGCGCGTGTGTGGCGGCGCTGAGCTGCGCGGCCGCGCAGGCGGCGCCGGGTATCGCCGGAACCTGGCTTGCCACCTACGACGGGGGCGTCCACATCGCATACTTGCAGTGGCAGAAAGGCGGGACAGCATCGGAAATCGTGGATTTCGCGTCGAAGACCGGGAACGTGCAATTGGGAGATTGGTCGACAGACGGGCGCGGCACTTACACCCTCCTTCTGACGGGGTGGACCTATGACACCAAAGGCAACGCCCGCACCGGCAGATTCGTGAAGACCGAGGATGAAGTGCTCTCGGACGGTACCTACAGCGGCACGTTCGAGGTGACCTACTACGATCTCACCGGAAACATCACGTTCCAGCATGACGGCACCGTGACGGCGGTTCGTATCGAGAAACAATAGCGTTCCGGAGGGGCGCGGTCGTTGCCCCTTTCGCCATGACGCGCTTCGGCCTAGAAGCTCCGCTTCTTGAATCACGGGGACCAAGGGCTGAGCGCGCATGGTGCGGCACTTTCTCGATCTCGCCGATCTCGATGCAGATACCTTGCATGGCCTCATCACGGAGGCGCGCGAGCGGAAGGAGCGCCGCAAAGGGCTGCCGCAGGGCGCGCCCGATTCCGATGCGCCGTTACAGGGGCGGGTGCTCGCGCTCATTTTCGACAAGCATTCCACCCGCACGCGCATCTCGTTCGATGTCGGCATGCGGCAGCTGGGCGGCACCACGCTCACCATGTCGGGCAGCGACATGCAGCTGGCGCGCGAGGAAACCATCGCCGATACCGCGCGCGTGATGTCGCGCTATGTCGATGCAGTGATGATCCGCATCATAGACCACGCGCTGCTGCAGGAGATGGCGGAAAATTCCACCATTCCCGTGATCAACGGGCTGACGAAGCTGTCGCATCCCTGCCAGGTGATGGCGGACGTGATGACCTTCGAGGAGCACCGCGGCCCTATCAAGGGTGCGACGGTGGCGTGGAGCGGGGATTCGAACAACGTGCTCGCGTCGTGGGTGCATGCGGCGGCGCGCTTCGGCTTTTCGTTGCGCGTGGCCTCGCCGCCTGAATTGTCGGCGGCGCCGAGCTTGCGCGAATGGGCGCGAGATCAGAAGGCGGATGTGCGCTTCACCACCGACGCGGAAGACGCGACGAAGGATGCCGACTGCGTGGTGTCCGATGCCTGGGTTTCGATGGGCGACGAAGAGGCCGCGCGCCCCAAGCGCCACAACCTGCTCGCGCCCTATCAGGTGAACGCTCGGTTGATGGCGCGCGCAGCGAAGGATGCCATCTTCATGCATTGTCTGCCGGCGCACCGCGGCGAAGAAGTGACGGATGCGGTGATTGACGGGCCGCAATCGGTGGTGTTCGACGAAGCTGAAAACCGCCTCCACGCGCAAAAGGCGATCCTGCGCTGGTGCTTGGCCTAGGAGGCCGGCGCATTCCGCGAGGTAATTTTGTTTTTCACCAGCGGGTGGAAGACGTGGCGCATGGAGTAGGTGGGCTGCGCGATGACCAGAATGGCCTCTGTGGGTCCGGCAGATGATCCCAACGGCGCCGCCATGATCTCCATCGCGATGTAGTCCTGCTGCCGGTATTCGAGCCGTCCGAATATGCGCAAGGGACATCCGGCCTCGCTGGCTGAGTCCAGCACCGCAGACCATCGTTCGCGGAAGGGCGAGATGACTGCTTCATCCACGAATTTCCCGGTGTGCTCGCCGAGCAGTTCGGAAATCACCGTTCCCATCAGCCGGAAGCGGTAACGACTCTCGCCGTTCGCTTCCACGCGGTCCGCAATGATGACATGCGGCAGGACTTCCTTGAGATTGCGGGCATGGAAGTCGCTGCGATGCGGCAGGCCGTTGTCGCGGACTTTTTCCCGCCACAGTTCAGCGACGTCGACCAGTTTCGGGGCTTCAAAGCTTAGGGACGCATCGCACCGCGCGGGCATGCCCATGCGTTCCGCAAAGCGGTTGAATTTTTCGGCTGCTTCGTGTGCGCGGGCGTTTGGCATGTTCGCTCAAATAAACACCGCTCCCGGTAACAGGGGATTAACGTAGATTGCTTGAACCGGCGGCCCCTGTGGCCCATATAGGGCGATCCATGACCCCAACACAGGCTTACACCCCCGCGCCGGCGGCGGATTTCGTGCTGCCCTTCTCCATGCCGGAGCTCGGCGTGCGCGGGCGTGTGGTGCGGCTTGAGTCGGTTTCGGCGCGGGCGTTGTCGGCGCATGAACTGCCGGAAGCCGCGGGGCGCACCTTGGGCGAGGCGCTGGTGCTCACCGCCATGCTGGGCTCGTCGCTGAAGCTGGATGGCCGGCTCACGCTCCAGACCAAGGGCTCCGGCCCGCTTGATCTCCTCACCGTCGACTACTACGGCGCCGATGAAGACCGCGACCGCGCGGGTCTGCGGGGCTATGCCCGTGTCAATGAAGAAAGGCTCACGGCGCTCGGCGGTGAGGCACGGGCGTTTGGAATCCTCGCGGGCGAAGGTGTTCTTGCCATCACTATCGAGCCGCGCGTCGGCGACCAGCGCTATCAGGGCATCGTACCACTTTCCGTGCAAAGTATCGCGGCAAGTGCGGAAGGCTACTTCTCGCAATCCGAGCAATTGCCCACCGTGATCAAGCTGGCCGCGGCACCGGCCTATGTGCCGGGCAGCAGGCAGGCGGCGTGGCGCGCGGGCGGCATCATGCTGCAGGCGATCCCGGAACAGACCCGCGACGAGGACGACTGGAACCGGCTTTCCATGTTTCTTGCTTCAGTAGAAGACATCGAGCTGCTGGACATGTCCCTGCCGGCGGAAGACCTGTTGTGGCGTCTGTTCCACGAGGATGCCGTGCGTGTGCATGAGCCGGAGCGTCTGGATTTCCATTGTGGATGCGACGGCGGCCGTATCGCTCGCATCCTGCGGGCCTACTCGCA
>DASXGS010000117.1:0-6070 GCA_036488975.1 Rhizomicrobium sp.
TCTTCCATCGAACTGCTTCGCCGGCGTGTTGCGGGGCTCGATGGCAGGCGATCAGCAGGGCGGCATATACTTCGGCACCACCGCCGGCACGATCTACGCGAGCCGCGATCTCGGCGAAACCTGGCAGGAAATTGCCAGCGATCTGCCGCGCATCATGAGCGTGGAGGCATACCTCACGTGACCGTGCGCGTGCAGCTGCCACCGCTGCTGCGTCATGTGATGGGCGGCGAGCGCTGGCTGGAAGGGGAAGGCAGTTCGGTTGTTGCGGTGCTGAGCGATCTCGGCCGCAAACACCCTCCCCTCGCCCTGCACTTCTTCGATGAGCAGGGGGCGGTACGTCATAACATTGTGTGTATTCATGGCGGCACGTTGGTGCGTGCCCGCGAGGCCGCTGCCTATCGGATTGAACCCGGCGACGAGCTCATCCTCACCAACGCGCTCGCCGGCGGCTGAGCGGGGAGCTCAGATCGCGTAAACGTCGTCGTCGTGCGCGGTATCCGGATCGTCCGGATCGTTGCTGTCGTCCTGGCTTTGCGCCATCGCGGCCGCCCCATGCGGTGCAGGCACCGGCGCCGCGGCGCCATCGGGGTTGACGGCGAAATTGTCGTCTAGACCACCCCACTGGTGCAGGCTTGCTTTGCCGCCTTGCGGGGCGACCGCAAGACCGAACGCGTTCGTTGGGGGCTCGGCGGCAGACGCAGGAACCACCACGGCGGCCACGGCGGCAGCCGCCAGCAAGATGGAAAGGCGCGACATAAAATTACTCCTTCGACACGACACCAGCCAATTGGACTATAGGCTGACAGAAGAATGTTTGCAGTAAGTTTCCAGAATAAATATCCGCAACATCCCCTACACCGTCGTGATTCTGTTCAACGAATCGCGAATTGCGCGGCAGAACCCCATCGTCGCCAAAACGATTCGTGCATGCCGCGATCATTTGATAACGGCGCGTTCTCAAATTGAGACGGAATTGAAGAATACTGGAAGCGACTCGCCAACCTGGCCGGTGTTGATTTTGCCACGCCACCCACCTGACGCTTTCGCAATTCCGTCGCCATGCCTACGCTACCTTGTCGGAACCCGACGAATCGCGAGGGATATTATGCGTCGCCGTTCATGGTCGCTCGTGCTGGCCGCGCTGGCTTGTGCTCTGCCTTTCACCGCCACATCTGCGCCGCTGCATTGGCCTTTGCCGGCCGATAGCCTCGCGCGCAATGGCGAGCCGCAGAGGCTCGAGCGGCACAAGCGGCCGCCGAAGCAGCACGCCATGGTCCCCGCCCTCCCCGCTCGCGGGTTACATCCGAAAGCAGCACTTGGTTTGGCGCGCGTGTATTCCGGTGCGCCCACGGACGTGCTGCGCTACCACAACGACAACTACCCGACTGGCTGGAACCGCAGCGAAACCGACCTCACGCCCTCAAGCGTTGCCTCCGCAAGCTTCGGCCAGCTCACCACGCTGAATGTGGATGGCAACGTCATCGCGCAGCCGTTGATGGTGTCGAATTTCCAGATGCCGGACGGGCACACGCACAATGTGCTGATCGTCGCCACCGGGCACGACACCGTCTACGCATACGACGCACAAAACTATGCCGTGCTTTGGCAGCGCACGCTCGGCCACGCGCAATCGAGCGGCGACATCGGCTGCAGCGATGTGGTTCCTGAATACGGCATCTCGTCGACGCCGGTGATCGTGCGCAACGGGCAGAGCGCCACAATCTATCTGGTGGCCGCCACCGAGCCGGCGCAATATTCCTTCCACACCAAAATCCATGCGCTCGATCTCGCCACCGGCAAGGACATTGTGAAGCCGGTGGAGATCGCGCCCGCAGCCAATCTCATCGGCGATGGGAAGGTCCATTTCGATCCGCAGAACCAGTGGAGCCGCGCCAGCCTCGCCTACACCAACGGCTCCATCTATGTCGGCATCGGCTCGCATTGCGATTACAACGCCGGCAGCATTTCCGGCTGGATGATGCGCTATGACACGAACCTGAATCTCACCGGCAAGTTCAACACCATCGAAGCGCCGGCCGGATACGAATTGTCCAGCATTTGGATGGCTGGGTATTCGCCCGCCATCGATCCGAACGGCAATGTGTTCGCCGTCACCGGCAACGGCAATTACAGCCTGAAACGCGGCAGCCGCGGTTATGGCGAAAGCGTCCTGTCGCTATCGTCTGATCTGAAGACGGTCATGGGTAGCTTTACGCCGAGCAATTTCCAGCAGCTGAACGATGGCGATGTCGATTTCGGCTCCGGCGGGGTGATGCTGCTCCCGCAAGAGGCAGGGCAGACCGCGCCTCCGCTGGCCGTTGCGATGGGGAAGGCGAACACCCTCTACCTGTTGAATGCGAACAATCTCGGCGGGCTGGAAGGCAAGACGACACGGCCACTGCAGAAGTTCAATCCGCCGGGCGGCGGCTGCTGGTGCGGGCCGGCCTATTTCCCCGGGCCGAATGGCGGCATTGTCTATTACGAAAGCGGCTGGGATGTGCTGCGTGCCTTTAAAGTGGACGCCGGCGCCACCCCCAGGCTGAAGGAGATCGCTTCCGGCACCAGCGGCACCGGCTACGGCGGCGCCTTCCCGGTGGTTTCGTCCAACGGCACCCGTGCGCATAGCGCGCTCGTCTGGGTGATCCGCCGCGGCAATACCGAGGCGATAGAGGCCTACAACGCGCTCACACTTGGCGATCCGTTGTTCCAGGCCAATGCCGGCACATGGTCCCAAGGCGATGCGGCGTTCCTCACGCCGCTCGTCGCCAACGGCCGCGTCTATGTCGGCGCCTACCAGACAGTGACGGTGTTCGGATTGACCCAGTAGAGCGCAACTACCGGACCGGTTCCCGGCAGTGCCGCGTACAGACTGTGGCCTGGTCGTTTTCTGGGCTTGCTGCTGCCCACCTGTCTTCAACCGTGACGGCGCCGCCGGCGCGCGGGCAACCCGTTGTCGACGTGCAGTAAACCTGCGGTCCGCTACTGGTGTTTAGCGCAATGATGCCGGAATTGTTGATGGCAAGGGCGTGTGCGCCCGGAAGTTGTTGGAAGCTATCAGTTGCCGAGTCGTAGAGAAATGCTACCGGTGCGTTCTCGCCGTTCACGTACTGATTATAGGAACCCACGGCGACGCCTGCGTCGTTGATTGCCGCCAGGCTCGTGCCATCCTCAAAGGAATCCGGAAAAACAATCTTGTGCGCCGTTCCGTCCTTCATCAAGAATCCGACAAAGGCGCAGACGTCGCAAGGCGAGAACGACCCTACGATATGCCCCATTGCGTTAAGGCCCGCGGGATAAGTGCCATATACCTTGCGAAATGGCAGTACAATTTCCGAGATGTAATCGGCGCCGGTTCCGGCATACCCCTTCGGCCTCTTGAAGTATCCGGTTGTCTTCCGTTCCGCTTCATATTCGCCAACAAACTCGCCCGTGCTGAGCAGAGCGGCAGGCTTGCCGGCACCCTTCAAGCGCCGTCCGTTCAGCGTGATGCGCTGGATCATCCCATCGGCATTCCGAATGAACTGAACATCGGTGACTGCATTCGAATTCTTCCGCCACCAGCCGGTAATGCGGCCGTCGCTACCAATGGCCTGCGGAACGGTGTCACCCTCAGGCGCATAGTCGAAGGTTGTGTATTGTCCGTTCAGCGTTCCGAAGAAGCCGTGTCGGCGATCGTCCGGCGTGGCTGGTGTGGTGTAATAACCGGCGATGATATTGCTATCGTTTATCCCCGTCACAAAAGTCGCACTGCTGCCCGGCACCTGCGGCACGGGGATGAGCGTGCCGGCTCGTGCCGAAATGATCGCATAGGCAAACGCGCCGGCCGAAACGGCCGCCGCCAGAACTATATTACGCATCGATTGCCCCTTCACTTGATTTGCGGACGTTAAATTCTCGGACATCGGCCGCCACTTTGGAGCGGCGACAATCTGCGCCTCATTTGATCGCGTCGGCCTTCCGGACGGTGCCTTCCGGTGCCGGGATCCAGCGGTCCGCCACTTCACGCGACGGGCCAGCGCCCACCGGGCAAAGGCGCGGGCGCCGTGGGCAATAGAGGTAGGGCATCGAGGCGCTGTAGGTACCTACGTTCACCGGCACCAGTCCGTCGTCATTGATGTTGCCCGCAAACGCAAGCTCGTCTTTATCGATCGCCTTGAACGCGTTCGCGTTCGTATCGAACAGAAACGCGTGCGGATTGTTCGAACTGTCCTGCCAGTTGCCCGACACAATGCCGCTTCCATTCATACCCGAAAGCGGCACTTCGACAGCTCCCGACGCTGGATAATGCACAACGGTTACTTCGCTTCCCTTGAGAATGAACCCGGGCACGCTGTAGTCCTGCGTATCCAGGAAATAGCCGGTCACCGTGTCCTGCTGGTCGTACCCGATCGGATAGACAAATCCCGCCGGCAAAGGGAACGCCAACGGCGCCGTGTAACGGGCCCCGCGCCCGAAAAAGGGTGAGCCGTTCAGGGATGCGGCGACGAACAGGCCATTGTCGCGCACGTCGTAAGCGGCGCCATTCACAACGTAGCCGTCGGGGCTCCTGACAATGCGGACACGGCCATCCATTTGGCGCACAAATGGCACGTACTCGCCCAAGGCGCTGTATAGTTCGGTACCGACGACGACGCCATCATCGCTGATTCCAAAAGCTCTCCCGGATTTGGCGCCGTTCAGATGGAACACGGTGTATGACCCGGTGTAGGGGCCCACAAATGGGTGCTCCAAACCATCGGTCGAACTCATTTCATATCCGGTGACAACGTTGTTGTTGTTGATGGCGAACACGACCGTTCTCGTGCTCCCCGGGACCGGCGCCACCGGTACCAAGGTGCCCGCATGCACGGCGGCGGCTTTCGCGAGCAATAAACCCGCGGCCAAAACCACGGCCGACCACCTTCGTCTTTCCGTCAATTTGCCCCTCGTCCTTGCTGGCAGCGTAAGTGGCTATGATTGTCTCAGCAATACTGATGGGTATTTGTGACCGGCCATGCTGGAGGGGGGTCTTGTGCTCTTGGCTGTTCTTGACATGTTCTCACAAATGCCCTACATTCGTTCTCATGACGACGGTATTGGATATCACCGCCGATCCGCGGCGGCTGAGAGGGAGAGGTGCGCTCTCCAATGCAGTAGGGCGCTATGAGCGCCAATCGCGCGTGCTGTTCGATGACGGCTGGAACGAGGCGGCCGACGAGGCGCCACCACCGCTGAAAACCGAGGTGCTGATCGATTCCACCCGCACGATTATCGCCCGCAACAATTCGCCGGATATCTCCTTCCAGCAATCGATCAATCCGTATCGCGGCTGTGAGCACGGCTGCATCTACTGCTTTGCGCGGCCGACGCACGCTTATCTCGGCTTCTCGCCGGGCGCGGATTTCGAATCGAAGCTGTTCGCCAAACCGGATGCTGCGAAGCTGCTGGCCAAGGAATTGTCGCACCCAACTACGTGCCCAAGGTGCTCGCCATCGGCACCAACACCGATCCCTATCAGCCGCTCGAAAAGAAGATGCGCATCATGCGCAGCATTCTCGAGGTGCTGCTCGAATTCCGTCATCCGGTTGGCATCGTCACCAAGTCCGCGCTCGTGACGCGCGATCTCGATATTCTGAAGCCGATGGCGGAACTCGGGCTGGTGCGTGTTGCGCTGTCGATCACCACGCTGGACCGCAAGCTTGCCCGCGTGATGGAGCCGCGTGCCGCCACGCCGCCCCGCCGGCTTGAAACTGTCCGCGCATTGCACGCGGCCGGGGTGCCGGTGGCGGTGATGTTCGCGCCGGTTATCCCGGCGCTGAACGATGAGGAAATGGAGAAGGTGCTCGAAGCGGCGGTCGAAGCGGGTGCCGAAACCGCAGGCTACGTGCTGCTGCGGCTGCCTTTGGAAATCAAAGACCTGTTTCGCGAGTGGCTGGAAGGCAACGTGCCGGATCGCGCGAAGCATGTGATGTCGCTGGTGCGCTCGATGCGCGGCGGCAGGGATTACGACAGCCAGTGGCACACGCGCATGCGCGGCACGGGGCCGTACGCCGAAATGATCGCGCGCCGCTTTCATCTGGCGGCCAAGCGG
>DASXGS010000153.1:0-6946 GCA_036488975.1 Rhizomicrobium sp.
GCTCGGCTTTGGCCAGATCGCGCGCGGCGCCGACCACGGCTGCGCCATGCGCTGCCAAGGTCCGCGCCGTTTCGACGCCCAGCCCGGCAGAAACGCCGGTGACCAGCACGCGCTTGCCGTCGAGGCGCACGCCGTCAAGCACCTCGTCGGTCGTAGATTCCGCCCCAAACCGTTTGGTCATGTCTCTTGTTCCCGTTTCTTTGTCCCGGGTTAAAGCAGCGCCGCGATCGGCTGTTCGAGGTCCTTGGGTTTCGTCGTCGGAGCGTAGCGCGCCACCACCTTGCCGGCGCGGTCGACCAGGAACTTCGTGAAGTTCCATTTGATGCCGCCGCCGAACAGGCCGCGCTTCTCCTGCGTCAGATATTTGTACAGCGGATGCGCGTTTGGCCCGTTCACGTCGATCTTTTCAAACATCGGAAACGTCACGCCGTAATTGACCTGGCAAAACTGCCGATCTCGTCCGCATTGCCGGGCTCCTGCCCGCCGAACTGGTTGCAGGGAAAGCCGAGCACGGTGAGCCCTTTCGGATGCAGCGCCTTGTACAGGTTCTCCAGTCCCTCATATTGCGGCGTGAACCCGCATTTGCTCGCGGTGTTCACGATCAGCAGCGCCTGGTCCTTGTAATCGGCCAGGCCCACGTCCTTCCCGGTCAGTGTTTTCGCCGTGAAATCGTAGATCGAGCTCAATGCATTCTCCCCAACAGCCTTCGTCCGTCAGGATAGAGGTTCCCGCGCGCCTGCCAAGCCGCGGCTATCAGGCGCTCATCTTTTTCCGGAACGTCACGCGACCGTCGCGATCCATTCACAGAAGTGAGCTTGGCTCCCGCCTCGTAGAGCGGCGCCATTCCAACGCCCTCGCAAACGGCAGTGGGGATAGTGATGGGGGCGGACCGGCTCTTACCGCGTTTGTTGTGCACGGTTGCGGCGGCCGCAATTTTGACAGGGCACCCAGGCGCGGCGAAGGCGCAGACGGCAGGCCCTCCTGCAAGCAACGTTGAGACCGTCGTTGTCACGGGAACGCGTGTCGAGGCACAGGCCATCAAGCGGGACGCGCCCAACGTTCTTGATGCGCAGCTTCAGTCCGAGATCAAAAAGCTGCCCGACGTAAATCTCGCCGAGGCATTGCAGCGCATCCCCGGCATTTCGCTGGAGACTGACAGCGGAGAGGGCCGCTTCGTCAATATTCGGGGAATGGACGCGGATTTGAACGGCACGACCTTCGACGGTGTCCGCCTGACGGCGTCAAACCCATCGTCCCCGCAGGGCGGCGGGCGTGCCGTGGCCTTCGATGCATTTCCTGCCGGGCTGATGGGAGGCGTCGAAGTCATCAAATCCTTGACGCCCGACATCGACGCCGAAGGCCTCGGAGGCATCGTCAATCTGGTGCCGCGCTCGGTGCCGACCGGACGGCCCTATTTCGCCGACGCGTCGCTAGGTGGCGGAATTGAGACCTTGCGCGGATCGCCGGTGTGGGACGGCCAGTTCGCGGGCGGGCTCCGCTTCGGCCCATCGGACGCCATGGCGGCGATCCTGTCCTACGATTATCACGCCGATTGGCGCGGCATCGACGACATCGAAGAAGATTATCTCAACGGTCCGCCGGACAAGACCTTCGATGATCTTCAACTGCGATGGTACAAATACCACCGCATCCGCCAGGGTATCGGCGGCGGCTATACCTGGGATATCGATGCCGACACCTCGATCTACGTGCGCGCCTTTCACTCGGGTTACACGGAATACGGCATGAAGCATCGCCTCCAGCTCAACAATCTGGGGGATGACGCCGTGCAGAGCCCCGACGGTACAATCGCCGTTCCGGGCGCAGAGGCATCGCACCGCTACACCTATTCCAAGGAGATCGTCGCCAACGATCTTGCGGAAGTCGGCGGCCGCACAGAATTCGGCGGTGGCGCAGTCCTGGATGCCCGGGCGTCGTGGACGCGCGGCAGCGACAAATTCCCTTTCAGCTATGGCTTCACGTTCACCGATCCAGACCCCATCGCACTGACCTACAACAACCGAAATGCCAGCACCCCGTCCTTCGCAACAACCGACGGAACCGATCTGACAAACCCCGCGAACTATCCGTTCGACGGCGGCGACAATGGTCCTTCGCACAATTCCGACACGGAAGCAGCGGGTGTAGCCAACCTCACGCTGCCTTTGCCAATCGGCGGAAACGAGGGGACCCTGAAGCTCGGTGGAAGCGTCCGGTCGCGAGTCCGGGCCGCACTCGGGTTTGCGGGCGATCTCGCGGATGAGCCAGGGCTTACGCTCGACCAGGTCCGCGGCGAAGATCAGGTCTATTACGAGGACAAATACCACATCGGGCCAATGGCCCACCTTCACGCGCTGGCGGCGCTGCCGCAGGACAGACCTGTCGCGGACCCGACCACCTTCGAACACGATGACGAAAAGGTTTATGCGGGTTACGTGCAGTATAGCGGCGATGTCGGGAAGCTCAGTTATCTGGCGGGTGTCCGGGTGGAAGGGACCAACGCCAGCTATCTTGCAAACGCCATTGACGGCGATGGCAACGTCATCGGGCCGCACACCAACAAGCAGGACTATACGAACGTATTTCCGGATGTGAACTTCCGGTATGCATTTGACGATCAGTTTCAGGTCCGCGGCGCGTTCACCACAAGCATCGCCCGCCCGGGCTTCAACCAGATCACGGCGGCACAATCGATCGATATCCCGAACCTGGTCGTTTCGGAAGGCAATCCGACGCTCAAACCGACGACCGCCAAGAATCTGGATTTGACAGCAGAATACTATCTGCCCAACGGCGGCATCGCGTCCGCCGCCCTGTTTTACAAATGGTTCGGCAACTACATCATTCCGACGGTGACCCACGTCCCGGGCAGCGATTTTCCGAAATATTTCCAGCCGAACGACGTTGTGGAGCTGGACAGCTTTGAAAACATCGGCGCGGCCCATGCCGGCGGAATCGAGCTGCGGTACACGCAGCAATTCGTCGATTTGCCGAGTCCGTTCAACGGGTTCGGAGTGGACAGCAATTTCACCTACGTAAAGTCGAAGGGCGATATCCGGATCGGAGACAGCCACGCACTGCCGCAAACATCCCCGCTGAACTTCAATTTCGCGCTATTCTATGAAGCCGGCCCCTTCGATTTTCGAATCGCCGCCTCTTACGTGTCGCGCAACCTCTGGGCGGTGGGCGGCGATGCGAGCACCGACCTCTACTCGCAGCCGCGATTCCGGCTCGACTTCGGCGGCAGCTATGCGATCACGGAAAATATCGAGTATTATGTGGACGTGAAAAACATCACGAACACCAAACTCGAATTCACCCAGACTCCAAGCACGGCCTTCCCCGTGCAGCGGGAATTCTACGACGTCGATTACCTAACGGGTTTGCGCATCCACCTCTGAGCAACGGAGCCTGGTCAGTGAATCGCATCGCCGCGACGGCCGCCGCTCTCGTCAGCCTGGTAGTCGTCGCGTCGGCAGCGCCGGGCGCCGAACGCATTCCGCGATATGGGCACATCTTCATCATCGTTGAAGAGAATAAGGGCCGCGCCCAGATCATGTCGCATCCGGAATGGACGCCGGTACTTCACCGGCTCGCCTCCCGCTACGGCGTGGCGTCGCAGTTCTATGCCGAAGTTCACCCCAGCGAGGGGAACTACGTCGCCATACTGGGAGGCGACACATTCGGCATTCACGACGACGATGCATTCTATTGCAAGGCCGGCGCGGTGGATGAGTTTTGCGGGAAATCGTCTCAGCCCGGCTATGTCGATCACGCGATTTCAGCGCGCAGCCTGATGGATCAGATGACGGAGAAGGGGCTCACCTGGAAAGCGTATCTCGAAGACATCCCGTCCGCGGGCTCGCTCGTGCCGCGCTGGCCGACACCGCGCTATTCCGTGAAAGGCCTGCCGAACGAGTTGTATGCGGCCAAACACAACGGGTTCGTGAATTTCAGCAAGGTGCACAACGAGCCGTACCGCGACCTCGCCAGGCACTTCGTTGGCTTTTCCCAGCTGGATGAGGATATTGCCGCCAACCAGCTGCCCAACTACGCCCACATCGTCCCGAACCAGTGCAACGATATGCACGGCCTCAGCCACGGAGGCGACGTGCCGGAGGACTGCCGCGATCTCGCCGGCCTCATCAAGCGCGGCGACGCCCTAGTTGGCGTTCTGGTCGAAAAGCTGATGCGTTCAGCGGCATGGACCGGCGCGGAGAACACCGCCATCGTGATCACCTACGATGAGGATGACAAAGACAGCCGCGGCGGCGCTGGCCAGCAGGGCTGCTGCGGCTACGATCCGAAGAGCGTTGCCAATTTCGGCGGCGGCCAGATCCCGACCATCGTCATCACCAACCACGGACCCGGCCACGTCGTCGATTCGACGCCGTACAACCATTATTCGTTGCTGCGGACGACGGAGATGGCATTTGGGATTGACGAGTATCTCAGCCATGCTGCCGATAGCGGTAAGGGAGTCGTGGCCATGACACGGCTGTTCGCCGCCGCGCCAAGATAGTCTCAGCGCCCAACAAGGAGCTTTCGCGATGGCAGAAAAGTTGCCGGTTGTTGTGGCGAGTGTCGTCTTCGGTATCGCCGCATCGCTCGCTTTCGCGGCAGATCGAGCGTCGCCCCCCGCCTATTCCATCGCGAAATATGTGTCACTGGGCGCTCCCGAGAAGTGGGATTTTGTCCGCTACGACCCGTCTTCCGACCGGGCATACGTCTCCCATCGCACCAAAGTGGATGTCGTCGATGTCGGCCAGGGCAAAATTGTCGGCGAGGTGCCGGATATCGGCGAAAGTCACGATGTGGCGATCGTGCCCAGCCTCAACCGGGGATATGCCGACGATGCCGCAGCACAACGCGTCATTGTCTTCGATCTGAAGACATTGTCCAAAATTGCGACCGTTCCGGTCGGCGTTGACGCCGACGCGATGGCCTTCGATCCGGCGACATCCCGCGTCTTCGTCATGAATGCGGATGGAAACAGCGTGACGGCCATCGATGCGGTTAAGAATGCGGCGCTGCGCACGGTCCCGCTCGGCGGCGCGCCGGAGATGGCCGTGGCAGATGGCGCCGGGAAACTTTTCATCAACATCGCAAGCACCAATGAGGTGGTAGCGTTCGATACGCACTCACTGGCCATTCAGGCGCGTTGGCCGGTCGCAGCGTGCGAGAAGCCGCATGGCCTGGCGATGGACCCGCACACTCGCCGTCTTTTCGTCACCTGCGCGAACGCCCGAATGCTGGTGCTGGATGCCGAAAATGGAAAAGTGCTCGCAAACCTCGGAATCGGCAGAGGAACGGACGGCGCCGCCTTTGATCCCGTCCGCAAGCTGGCCTTCAGCTCGAACGGAGACAGCACACTGTCTGTCGTGGCGGAACGCAATCCGGGCACGTTCGAATCCCTCGGCGACATCAAAACCGTGCCGGGCGCACGCACAATGAGCCTCGATCCACGCAGCGGCCGCATTTTTCTGGTGAGCGGAATCGCTGCGAAAATCGAGCCTCCCGCCACTCCTGCGGAACATCCGCACATCACCTATGCTCCCAATTCGGCAAGGCTGCTGATCCTCGAGAGGCCGCGGTAACCGCGACAGCGCCACGCAGGGGGCCCTTGAGCTGCTCAAGAGTGTCACAGCGCAGTTTGCTCTATGCGCGGCATGGATTTGCGCCGGAAGGCGCCCGCCAAGGGTCGCATGGTGGCTTGGGCGCTCCCACAGCGTCCGCCTTCGTACCTATTTTCGCCTTGGAATGACGCTCCCGACTGTCCTATTTTCGGTCCGGCTGAGGGCGGGAGCGCCCGATGATCTACTATTTCGACCTTGCCGAAAACGGTGACACAGCGCAGGACGATGAAGGGACTGACCTTCCAGACCTTGAGGCTTTACGCGAAGAAACGCACAGCGCAGCGCGTGAGATTATGGCAAACGCCGTCCATGCCGGTCACACAGCCCGCGATTATGAATTTCAGGTGCGTGACGCCTCGGGTGCGAGAGTGCTGACGTTCCCGTTCACGCTGCGATTGCGCTACGGCTAGGCCGCGCGGCGTTGGCGCTGCCAATAACCTTTCCTGGCGGCTGACCGGGTAAGCGCGCCTGCGGTTGCCAGCGCCAGATACTGCCCACCGTTTGACGTGCGGCGGTGATCTTCGCGCCACGTCGTTTCGTCGGCATGTGCATTGAGATGCGGGAATTTGAGGACAGGATACGAATTCCCTTACGCGACCTCATCTGCCGCCATTCGCCAACGGCGCGGCGAAAAGGCATGGCAAATCAACGGCGAAAATAATTTTTTCTCCACCGCCAAAGCGCCCTTACACTTGCGTGCATGACGAGCACGGTTCAATCGATTCGCAGACATGAGTTCGCTCCAACGCGCGAGGTGCCGCACGCCGTCGCGCACACGCGATCCGCGAAAACCGCAAATTCAAATGCGGGTTGCGACCGCGCACCGCAACATCTTGTGTCGTGGAGAAACGGCCGGAGGGGGACCCCCCCTTTTTTCTACAAACAAAACGAACAATTCCGTTGCGCATCGGGAGAGGGGAGGGGGTGCGCGATTCCGTGAAAACAACCTTAAGGCAATTCTGCTGTCGTATCAGTGGCTTAAGGAGGTTCGCGCCGGATTGAACTGAGAGCCACTGAAGCGATCAGCCGAGCAACGGCAGATCGAGCCGGTGTTCGCGGGCACACGCGATGGCGTCGTCATAACCGGCATCGGCGTGGCGCATGACACCGGTGGCGGGATCGTTCCACAGCACGCGGGCCAACCGCTTCGCCGCCGCGTCCGTCCCGTCGGCCACGACCACCATGCCGGCATGCTGAGAGTAGCCCATGCCGACGCCGCCGCCGTGATGGATCGACACCCACGATGCGCCCGACGACGTGTTGACGAGTGCGTTGATCAAGGGCCAGTCCGCGATCGCGTCGGACCCGTC
>DASXGS010000450.1:0-1950 GCA_036488975.1 Rhizomicrobium sp.
CACGAATTCGCCGGCGAGATCGTGGCGCGCGGCGGCGAAGCGCATGGCTTCGCCATCGGCGATTGCGTAGCGGTGTCGCCGTTGCGCGGTTGCGGCCAATGTGAGAGCTGCCTGAAAGGCGAGCCCGCCTGGTGCGCCAACATGATGCTGCAGGGCGGTGGCTACGCCGAATTCACCACCGCCACGGCGCGCCAGTGCCTGAAGCTGCCGCGCACCACCTCGGTGGAGGATGGCGCGCTGGTCGAGCCGCTGGCCGTGGCACTGCACGGCGTGATGCTCGCGGGTCTGCAGCCCGGCGCGCGCGTGCTGGTGCTGGGCGCGGGCCCCATCGGGCTGGGCGCGGCGTTCTGGGCCAAGCGCCGCGGCGCGGCGAAGGTAGCCGTGGCGGATATCGCAACCCTGCAGGAAGAGTTGGCCTACCGCGTCGGCGCCACCGATTTCGTGAAAGTCGAGGAGGACTCGGTTGCGCGGGTGAGTGCCGCCCTCGGTGGTGCACCGGACATCGTGTTCGAATGCGTCGGCAGACCAGGCATTCTCGCACAGGCCCTGGAGTATGTGCGGCCGCGCGGCACCATTGTGATGCTGGGTCTGTGCACTGCGCCGGATTCGTTTGTGCCTTTTCGCGCGGTGTCTAAAGAGGTGCGCTTCGTCACCTCCGCCTTTTTCAATTTGCGCGAATACCAGGCCGCACTCGACGCGATGGATGGCGGCCACGCCCCGCCCAGGGCGATGATCACCGACACGGTGGCGCTCGCCGCCATGCCGGACGCCTTTGAGGCACTGCGCCGCCGCACCACCCAATGCAAGGTGATGGTGAAGCCGCATTGATCCGCTATGCTCTCCTCAGCGGCAGGAGGCGGCACATGGCGGGATCACGCAAAGGCGAAGGACAGACGGCACTGGTGACCGGCGCCTCGGGCGGCATCGGCGTCGATCTGGCGCAGTGCTTCGCAAAAGACGGTTACGATCTCATTCTGGTGGCGCGTACCGAAGCCGCGCTGAAGGATGTCGCAGATACGCTTGCGCGCACCTATCACATCACAGCCACGCCGATTGCCGCCGACCTCGCGCTGCATGGTTCGGGGCACAAGCTCGCGGAGGCCATCCGCTCGAAGAATCTGTCGGTGGACGTGCTGGTGAACAATGCCGGCTACGGCATTGCCGGCGCGTTTGCCGTCTCCGAGGAAGCTCCGCAGCTCGGCATGATCGATCTGAATGTGCGCGCGCTTGTCGAGCTCACGCATATCTACTGGCCCGGCATGATCGCCGGCAAGCGCGGCGGCGTGCTCAACGTGGCCTCCACCGCGGCCTTCCAGCCCGGCCCGCTGATGGCGATCTACTACGCCACCAAGGCCTTTGTGCTGTCGTTGTCGGAAGCGCTTTGGAAGGAAGCCGAGGGCACCGGCGTGCTTGTCAGCTGCCTGTGTCCCGGTCCCACCGTCAGCAATTTCCGCGAGCGCGCGGGCACCGGTGCCACGCGGCTGTCGCGTGTCGGAACGCCGATGAGTTCCGCCGCGGTGGCAGAAGAAGGCTACGAGGGTTTCCAGAAGAACCAGCGCGTGGTTATCACCGGCGGCCGCAACAAGATGCTGGCGAATCTTGCGCCGCTGATGCCGCGCCGCACGCTACTCTCGATGGTGCACAATCTGCAAAGCCCGGCGTGAGGCCAAAAATCCGTATCGGGGATTTCGTCACCATCGTCCGCGAGGGCGCGATTGCCACGGTGACGATGGATCGCGGCGATGGCCGCAACGCCCTATCGCGCCAGCTGATGCTTGAGCTTACGGAAGCGGCGCGCAGCTTCGCCGACGATCTCGAAACGCAGGCAATCATCCTTACCGGCAAGGGCGCATTCAGCGCCGGCGCCGATCTGAAGGATCCGGCGATGTCGCGCCGTGCTGCCAACGGGCTGCTGGAGCGGCGGCACATGGTGAAGGTTGGGCCGGATCT
>DASXGS010000206.1:0-4362 GCA_036488975.1 Rhizomicrobium sp.
CGATCTGCTGGAGGCATTCTTCCACGGCGTGAATCTGGTGCTGCGAAAGGCCGATGTGCGCCCTGAAGAGGTGGACGGTGTGGTGGTGCACGCCACCACCATCGTCACCAACGCGCTGATCGAGCGCAAAGGCTTTCCCACCGCGCTGATCGCCACGAAGGGATTTGGCGATGTGCTCGCCATCCGCAACGAGCACCGCTACGAGATGTACGATCCGCAAATCGAATTCGCGCCGCCGCTCATTCCGCACGAATTGACGTTCGAAGTGGACGAGCGGGTGTTGGCAGACGGCTCGGTGCTGCGGCCGGTGAATTCCGCGGAGGTGGAAGCGCTCGCCGAAAAGCTGAAGGCGAATGGCGTCGTTTCCGTCGCCATTTCGCTGCTGAACAGCTTCCGCAATCCCGAGAACGAGCGCACCATTGCCGCGATGCTGAGCGAACGCCTGCCGGAGCTTTACATCTCGCTTTCTTCCAGTGTTGCGCCGCAGATCCGCGAATACCCACGCACCTCCACCACCGCCATCAACGCCTACGCCACGCCCATCACCGAGCCGTATCTGCGCGGCCTCGAGGAAGGTCTGCGTGAGGCGCGCATTCCGAACAAGCCGCTGATCATGCTGAGCTCGGGGGGAATCATCGGCGCCGGTGTCGCGGCGCGCAATCCGGTGCGGATGATCGAAAGCGGCCCCGCGGCGGGCGCGCTGGCGGCCAGCTGGTATGCGCAGCGCCTCAATCTCGATCGGCTGTTGTCGTTCGACATGGGCGGCACCACCGCCAAGGCCTGCCTGATCGAAAACGGCAAGCCGCTGGTGACCGGCAGTTTCGAGGTCGACCGCATGTATCGGTTCTACGAAGGCAGCGGCATGCCGGTGACGATCCCCTGCATCGACATGATCGAGATCGGCGCGGGCGGCGGCAGCATCGCCAGCGTGGACAATCTGGGGCTGCTGAAAGTGGGGCCACGCAGTGCCGGGTCAGAGCCCGGCCCCGCGTGTTACGGCCGCGGCGGAACCGAAGCCACGGTCACCGATGCCGATGTGGTTCTCGGCCTGCTCGATGCCAACAATTTCCTCGGCGGCGACATGCAGCTGGATGTGCGCGCCGCGCACGCCGCGATGGAGCGTGTTGCCAAGGTGCTGGACGCAACCCCTGTGCAGGCCGCTGACGGCATCTTCCGTATTGTTGCGGAAACCATGGCGGGCGCGGCGCGTGCCCACCTCACCGACCGCGGCGTGGATCATCGCGGACTGGCGCTGCTGGCGTTCGGCGGCGCCGGTCCCGTGCATGCCTGCGCAGTCGGAAGCCTGCTTGGCAGCACGGCGGTAATCTTTCCGCCGCAGGCGAGTGTGCTCTCCGCCTTCGGCACGTTGGTGACGCCGGTGCGCCTCGATCTCGTGCGCAGCGCGCTTGGCAATCTGGAGTCGCTCGCGTGGGACGAAGTGGACCGGCTGCTGGGCGAGATGGTGGATGAAGCGCATGCCGCGCTGGAGCAGGCCGGCTGCGAACGCGACACGGTTCGTCTGATGTTCGGTGCCGATTTGCGCTATTTCGGGCAGCAGAACGAGCTCGGCATCACGTTCGCGCACGATCCCCGCAAGGACCGCGACACGGGCGCCATCCGCCGCACTTTCGAAGCGGCCTATCTCGCGCAATACGGCGTCACGCCGTCGCATGTGCCGTTGGAAATCGTGAGTTGGCGTCTGACGGCGCAAGGCCCGGAGATTGCGGTCGAAGGTGGCGCACAGGGCGCGCAAGAAGCCGGTTCGCCGAAAGCGCACCGCAAGGTTCTACTGTGGCCTGCGGAAGAGCGCGTGCCGGTGTACGATCGCGCCGCCTTGGCCGTCGGGCAGGCAATCACGGGCCCGGCAATCATCGAGGAGCGCGAGACCACCATCGTGCTGCCGCCCAACTGGGATGCGGTGGTGAATGAACTCGCCTGCATTGTCGCCACGGAAAGAGCCTGAGATGGACGGAATTGAACTCGAAATCCTCTGGTCGAATCTGATCGGCATCGTCAGCGAACAGGCGAAGGCGCTGCAGCGCATCGCCTTTAGCCCCATCGTGCGCGAAGCAGGCGATCTGGCGAGCGGGTTGTTCGATGCGCAGGGCCGCATGGTGGCGCAGGCGAACACCGGCACCCCGGGGCACATCAATTCGCTGGCGGCGGCGGGCAAAACCTTGGCCGGCCTGTTTCACAACCAGCTGGTGCCGGGTGACATCATCATCACCAATGATCCGTGGATGTCGGCGGGGCATTTCTTCGACATCACCGTGCTGGCGCCGATCTTCTGGGACGATCGGCTGATCGGCTATATCGGCTCGACCATCCACCACACCGATATCGGCGGCTATGGCATCGGCGCTGGCGCGCGCGACATCCACGAAGAAGGCTTGTGGATTCCACCCTCCAAATTTTATGAGGCTGGCACGCCAAACCCGGTGCTGCACGACATCATCCGCCACAACGTGCGCACGCCCGATCACGTGTTCGGCGATTTGGCGGCGCAGGTGTCGAGCGGACGCGCCGGCGGCGAGCGCCTCATCGCGCTGTGCAAGCGCGCTGGTCTGCGCGATATCGAAACATTGTCGGAAGAGATCATCAGCCGCTCGGAAGCTGCCACGCGGCGCGCCATTCGCGCATTGCCGGCCGGCACCTGGCGCGGCGAAAGCCGCTTCGACGTGCCCGGCGGTGATGTGATCGAGCTCAAGGCGGCGGTGACGGTGGACAACGTCGCCGGCGACGTGACCATCGATTTCGCCGGCAGCAGCGGCGCAAGCCCGCTCGGTATCAATGTGGTGATGAACTACACGCACGCATATTCGACTTTCGCTGTGCGCAGCTGCCTCAACCCGGAGCAGCCGAACAACTACGGCTCGCTTGCGCCCATAAAGGTGACGGCGCCGAAGGGATGCATCGTGAATGCGGCTTATCCGTCGCCGCTCAATGCGCGGCACGTGGTGGGGATGTTCGTGCCGATGCCGATCCTGAAAGCCCTGCATCAGATATTGCCTGAACGCGTGCTGGCGGAAGGCTCGGGCGCCGTGTGGACGGTGCAGATTCAGGGCAAGCACCCGAACGGCGAAGCGTTCACTTCCTCCATGTTTAACTACTCCGGCGGCATGGGTGCGCGTGCCAACAAGCCGGGACCGAGCGCCACCTGCTACCCGACCGGTGTGGCCGCCGTGCCGGTGGAAGTTTTGGAAGCGGCGATGCCCATCGTGTTCGACCGGCGCGAGCTGCGGCGCGGCTCGGGCGGCGAGGGCCGCTCGCGCGGCGGCGACGGACAGGTGATCGGCTTCCACATGCGGACCGAGCAACCGTGGCTGCTGAATGCGGTGCCGAGTCGGCTCGATCGCGGGCCGGACGGTCTCGACGGCGGCGCGCCGGGCGAGGGCGGGCGTTTCCTGGTCAACGGCAAACCGGTGTCGGAAGCGCGCAAGATGACGATGCAGCCGCACGATGTCGTATTGCTGGAAACGCCGGGCGGCGGCGGCTACGGTCCGGCGTGAAGGAGAGCACGATGCTCGATCTGAAAGCCGTCGACTGGAATACCATTCCCTGGGAGCGTGTGCGCGAGGGCGTCGAACGCAAAGCGTTTTCCGGCGATGGCGCCACGCTGTCGCTGAACCGGCTTCAGCCGGGACACGAGCCGCGGCCCCACAGTCACCCCAACGAGCAGATCGTCTACATTCTCGAAGGAAGGATCGACTTTCACATCGAGGGTGACGTGAAGCGGCTGGGGCCGGGCAATTTGCTCGTGCTGCCGCCGAACGTGGAGCACTACGGTGTCGTGGTCGGCGACGTGGCTGTGCTCAACCTCGATGTGTTCACGCCAAAGCGCTCCGAATATGCCGCCTGACTAAAAGGAAACGACATGACCACGCCCAACACCCTGATCTTCGTCGATCTGGCTTCCGACGATCCGGCCGCCGCTGGCCGCTTCTACAACGAGGTTTTCGGATGGCGCGACGACGAGCGCCCGCGCGGCGTGTTCCATCGCATGGTGCCGGGCGGCAATTTCCTCAATCCGGACGGCAGCGAAAGCCAGATCGGCAATCTGCACCTCGGCATCTTCAACGCGGCCAATGCCCGGCCACATCCCAATCCGGAAGGCGTCGAGCCGCGCACCTTGAGCACTGGCGGGCGCAAGGCGCGGGTTTGGATACTGGTCGGCGACGGGCAGTCCTATGAAGACATTCTGGCGCGGGCGGTGGAGCGCGGCGCCACCATTTTGTGGCGCGATCACTACTGGAAGGAATTCAACGGCTTCAATCACGCCTTCCGCGATCCGTGGGGCAACGAGATCGTGCTGTGGGGGAAGGCCGGCGAAAATCCGCAGATTCCAGCGAACTATACGCGCGA
>DASXGS010000220.1:0-5539 GCA_036488975.1 Rhizomicrobium sp.
CGTCATCCTGAGGTGCGAGTGGCGAAGCCACGAGCCACGGTCGCGCTTCGTGGCATCGCTGGCTCGATGCACCTCAGCGTGACCGACGGACCGGTGTGTCGTCATCCTGAGGTGCGAGCGAAGCGAGCCACGAAGGATCATTGCGTTTCCGATTTGCGGAACAATTCGCGGAAGACGGGGAAGATGTCGGCCGGCTTGGAGATGCGCTTGGTGGCGAAGTTGGCCCAAGCTTCCGCAACCGTGCGATATGCGCGCCACAATTCGGCGCCCGAATCTTCGCTCGCGAACACCTCCATCTCGCGCTCGTCCAGAATTTCGATATAGGCGTAATACTGGCACAGCGGCATGATGTCGTCGTTCAGCATCTCCACACAGCGCCGTGCATCGCCGGATTGCGTGTAGCCATCGCTGGCCTGCGCCGCATAGATGTTCCAGTCGGCCGTTGCGTAGCGCTCCTTCTGAATCTCCAGCATCTTTTCCAGCGCGGTCGAGACGATCGTTCCGCCCGATTGCCGCGAATAGAAGAACTCCTGCTCGTCCACCTCCTGCGCGTCGTGGGTGTGGCGGATGAAAACGATGTCGACCTTCTCGTAGCGCCGCTTCAGGAACAGGTGCAGCAGCATGTAGAAGCGCTTGGCAAGATCTTTCTCGCGCTCGCCCATCGAGCCCGACACGTCCATCAGGCAGAACATCACCGCCTGCGAGGTGGGCACCGGCTGCTCGGTGAAGGAGTTAAAGCGCACGTCGATGGGGTCGACGAACGCCACCCATTTGCGCTTGGCTTCGGCCTTGGCGATGTCCTGCTTCAGGGCGGCGATGCGTTCGCGCGTGTCTTCGGTTTGCGGCTGTTCCTGTTCGGCGGCTTCGAGCTTCGCGTGCAGGCTTTCCACATCGGACAGCCGCGGGCGATGCAACGCCAGCCTGCGCCCGAACGAGTTGCGCATGGTGCGGATGAGATTGATCTGCGTCGGCGAACCCGCGGTGGTGATGCCGGCGCGCTTCCAGGTCTTGCTCGGCGTTTCCTTCAAGGTGGTACGGACGAGATTGGGCAGCTCGAGATCCTCGAAGAAGATGTCCAGGATTTCCTCCTGCGTCATGGTGAATTCGAAATCGTCCTCGCCTTCGGCGTAATCCGCCGCCTGCTTGCCGCTTTGGCCGCCGTCGCCG
Organism: Rhizomicrobium sp.; assembly: GCA_036488975.1. Classification (GTDB taxonomy): domain Bacteria; phylum Pseudomonadota; class Alphaproteobacteria; order Micropepsales; family Micropepsaceae; genus Rhizomicrobium. Next base: position 1,168 of record DASXGS010000220.1, read on the forward strand.
GAGCGCGGCTTCTTGATCTCGTCGCCCGGCATGAACTCCTTGTTGCCGGGCAGCACGAAATCGTGCTCGCCGCCGCCCTTCGGATCGAGCCGGAAGCGCGGCTCTTTTGTGCCCTTGGTGGAGATGCGGATCTTGCGATCCTTCTGGATGTCGGCGACCGCGGCGTCCTTCAGCGACTTCTGCACCGCCTCGCGGATTTGCGCGCGCGCGCGACGCAGGAAGCGCTGCCGGTTGCCGAGCGACTTGCCCTTCGGATTGAGCCTGCGGTCGATGAAGTGGGTCATGCTGCCATCCTTCGTGGCTCGCTTCGCTCACTCCTCAGGATGACGACCACAAAAATCGCGTCATGCTGAGGTGTGAGCGCGAAGCGCGAGCCTCGAAGCACATTTACCCCGCCTTGTTCACGCGCATGTACCACTCGACCAGGCGCCTTACCTGGCGCGGGGTGTAGCCGCGGGCGAGCATGCGCTTGACGAACTCGTTGTGCTTGGTCGCCGTCTCGTTGTCCTTCTTGGACTCGAAGCTGATGACCGGCAACAGGTCTTCCACCTGCGTGAACATCCGCTTCTCGATGACGCTGCGGATTTTCTCGTACGCCGTCCAGGCCGGGTTCTGGCCTTCGTTCTGCGCCCGGTATCGGAGCGCGAACTTCACCACCTCGTTGCGGAAGTCCTTCGGGTTGGCGATGCCCGCCGGCTTCTCGATCTTCGACAGCTCGGCATCGAGCGCGGCGCGGTCGAGCAGCTGGCCGGTGTCGGCATCCTTGAAGTCCTGATCTTCGATCCATGCATCGGCATACTGGATGTAACGGTCGAACAGGTTCTGGCCATATTCGCCGTAGGACTCGAGATACGCCTTCTGGATTTCCTTGCCGATGAATTCGGCGTAGCGCGGCGCCAGCTCCGCCTTGATGAATTCGAGATATTTCTTCTCGGTCTCGTTCTGGTACTGCTCGCGCTTGATCGACTGCTCCAGCACATACATCATGTGCACCGGATCGGCCGCCACTTCGGTGACGTCGTAGTTGAAGGTTTCCGACAGCGTCTTGTAGGCAAAGCGGGTGGAGATGCCCGTCATGCCTTCATCGACGCCGGCCGCGTCCTTGTACTCCTGAAGCGTCTTGGCCTTCGGATCGGTATCTTTCAGCTTCTCGCCGTCATAGACGCGCATCTTGGAGGTGAGATTGGAATTCTCGTGTTCCTTCAGCCGCGTCATGACGCAAAACTTGGCCAGCATCTCGAGCGTCTCCGGCGCGCATGGCGTGCCGGCAAGTTCGCTCGATTTGATGAGTTTCCTGTAGATCTGTGTCTCTTCGTTCACGCGCAGACAATAGGGCACGGTGATGACGCAGATGCGGTCAAGGAAGGCCTCGTTGTTGCGGTTCGCCTTGAACACCGTCCATTCGGCTTCGTTCGAGTGTGCCAGAATGATGCCGTTGAACGGGATCGGCCCAAGCGTTTCAGTGCCGATGTAGTTGCCTTCCTGCGTCGCGGTAAGCAGCGGGTGCAGCACCTTGATCGGCGCCTTGAACATCTCGACGAATTCGAGCAGGCCCTGGTTGGCGCGGCACAAGCCACCGGAGAAGGAATAGGCGTCCGGATCGTTCTGGCTGTAGTGCTCGAGCTTGCGGATATCCACCTTGCCGACGAGCGAGGAGATGTCCTGGTTGTTTTCGTCGCCGGGCTCGGTTTTCGCCACCGCGATCTGGCGCAGCTTGGAGGGGAACAGCTTCACCACTTCGAACTTGGAAATGTCGCCGCCGAATTCGTCCAGCCGCTTCACTGCCCACGGGCTCATGATGCCGTTGAGCCGGTGCTTGTCGATGCCGTAGCGGTCGGCCAGCAAATCCATCAGCTCGGGCGAGCGGAAAAGGCCGAGCGGCGATTCGAACACGGGGCTCAGCTGCTCGCCGGCCTTCAGCACATAGATCGGCTTCTTCTCCATCAGGTCCTTCAGCCGTTCGGCGAGCGAAGATTTGCCGCCGCCCACGGGACCCAGCAGGTAGAGAATCTGCCGCCGCTCTTCCAAACCCTGCGCGGCGTGCTTGAAGTAGCCGACGATGCGCTCGATCGTGTCTTCCATGCCGAAGAAGCCGTCGAACGCGCGGTACATCTTGATCGTGCGGTTGAAGAACAGGCGACCGAGGCGCGAATCCTGCGCCGTGTCGATCAGCTCCGGCTCGCCGATCGCCGCCACCAGCCTTTCGGCGGGGCTTGCGTAGAGCATCTTGTCGTCGCGCGCGGCGAGCAGCCAGTCGCGCAGGGAAATGGTTTCGAAGCGTTCGCGTGCATAGTCGCGTGTGAAGATGTCGAACACATCAAGTGTGCTCATGGCTTCCTGACTCCTCTACGTCCCGCACGCCCTCCACGACTTATGTCGTGTCCCTCGACGGACATGGCAAGACAGGTGAAACCCACCACGCACAGGTCGATCGTCTCACTCCGCGGTGAAGTAATCGTTATCCGTTGTCCTTTGTTCCAATCAAAAGACATGCGTGGACCTCACATCCGCGCGGCTTTCCCCCGCGCGTACGTTTTGCCCTTCCATTACCCCTGGGTGCCAAAATTCGCCGTCCGCCCTTGGACCCTCGTCCGCTCCGGCACGGCTGATTTGCGAAGCAGTGTAAACCCTTTCGGGAATTTGCAAAAGCCGATTATGGGGCGCGCGGCGGCGCATGGGCTTTGCTCACACCTACTAATGCGGCGGTGTGCCCGCCGCGCAACGTGATGCAATCTGGCGCAACGAAGTTTTACTCTTCCTGAAGACGGCCGTCAGGCGGTGTTCATTTTCGCACCTGCGGAAAGGCCAATGTGCAACGATTTGGCTTGCCCGGAGGAAAACGGCGCGCCAACATTCGGCCCATGGATCAGCTCACGGTTTCGGTGCGGCCGGCAAGGCCCGAAGACGCGGCGCAGGTGGCGCGCGTGTACATCGAATCGTGGCACGACGCCTATGCCGGCATTCTTCCCAACCGGCTGTTGTGCGCAATGACACCCAAGGGACAGACAGCGCGCTGGCGCGCCGCCATCCGCGCGCGCGGCCGCGAATCCGTGCTGGTCGCCGAGTGCGCCCCCTACGGCGTGGTCGGGATGACGAGCTACGGGCCCGCGCGCGATTCAGCACTCGGTTTCGAGGGCGAAGTGTACACGCTCTACGTCGATCCGGCGTTTTACGGTCACGGCAGCGGACGCGCGCTGTTGCAGAGCGCGTTCGCGAGCTTGCGCAAACGCGGACAATCCTCCTGCGTGATCTGGGCGCACGCGAAAAACCCATCGCGCTTCTTTTATCAGGCGATGGGCGGCAAGCTGATCGCCGAGCGCACGGCGCAGATGATGGGCGATCCGGTGCTGGAAAATGCTTTCGGCTGGCGCAAGCTTTCGCTCAACGCCACCACCCGCGCGACACATTAGTGCCGCGCCGGGCAGCTATTCCAAATCCTTCGGGCGAATGAAATCGGCGAGGGTGCCGGTGTGGGGCGCGAGTTCTTTCCAGTGCGCGATCTTGAAATCGAGCACCACAAGCGCGGCGGTCGGGAATTTCTCCTGAATAGAGTCGAAGCGGAAATGCGCCGACGGATCTGCGGAATCGTGCGCGAGCAGCGCGGCGCATTCCTCGAAGCCGGGGTTGTGGCCCACCAGCAGCGGCTTGTTCACGGTGTCCGGCAGCTCGCGAATCATCTGCACAATCTCGCGGGCGCTTGCAGCATAGAGCGACTCCAGAAACTCCACCTTGGCCAAACTGTGCAGCTCGGCATTTGTGAGCTCCCAGGTTTCGCGCGTGCGCGCCGAGGTGGAGCAGAGGACGCGGTCGGGCTGGTAACCCTTTTCGCGCATCGCTCGGCCGATGCGGGGTGAATCCTTGCGGCCGCGCTCGGTGAGCGTGCGCGCCGCATCGGCCGGCGTGTCCTTGTTGACTTGCTCCGTCTTGGCATGGCGCAGAAGAAAGACTCGCTTCATCGTTCGGCAGCAACCTGATAGCGCGCGCGGGCGGCGCGTTCGATGGCGGCAGCGACCAGCCGATCCAGCCCCAGCGCGCGGCGAATAATATCCAGCACCCGGAGCTCTTCCAGCATCACGCGGGAATCGGACAGCGCCACGTCCAACGCCATCGCGTAGGCGGTTTCGCGCAACGGAGGCGGCAGGGCTTCGCGCACCAGATCGAGCACGTCGTCAAGCGATTCCGGCTCGCGCAGCATGGCAGCGCATTCGTGGCAGATGGGCAGCAGCGAATGATCTTCGAAATCGCGGAAGATGGGCAGGCTCTTGGTGATGTCGCCGATGGTCTTGAGCTCGCGGTCGCTCATCACGCCGTCGGAGGCGGAGACGATCACCATCACGTAGATCAGCGCGGAATGGTGGTTGATGGTTTTCAT
>DASXGS010000238.1:0-3831 GCA_036488975.1 Rhizomicrobium sp.
CTGGTGCATGGCGCGGCCGGAGGCGTGGGGCTTGCCGCGGTCGATCTCGGCCGCATGCTGGGGGCAACCGTGATCGCCACCGCCTCGACGGAAGAGAAGCGAGCGTTCCTGAAAGACTATGGCGCGCGGCACGTGCTGCCGTCTTCCGGTTTCCGGGAAGCCGTGAAACAGCTGACCGAGGGCCGGGGCGCCAACGTGATCTACGATCCCGTGGGCGGCGATCTCTTCGATGAATCCACCCGCTGCATCGCCTTCGATGGGCGTCTGCTGGTGGTCGGATTCACCAGCGGGCGCATTCCCTCCATTGCCGCCAACATCCCCCTGATCAAAGGATTTTCCGTGCTGGGTGTGCGTGCCGGCGAATATGGCCGCCGGTTCCCGGAAAAGGGCCGCGAGAACGTCGCCGCCATCGACCGGCTGCTCGCGGACGGAAGAATTCGCCCCCACATCGGCGCACGTTTTCCGCTATCTTCCGCGGTCGAGGCGATGCGGACGCTTGCAGATCGTAAGATCATCGGCAAGGCCGTTATCCAGCCTTGAAACCGCGCACGCTACAAATTAGAATGGTTCCAAACAGATTGGAGATGCCATGTCGAGCGAAACCCTGCATGTCGCGCGCGAGAGGCTGAAGCCTCACACCCTCCTGCTGCATTACGCCATTTCCTCCCTGATGGAGGAGCTGGAGGCGGTGGACTGGTACCGCCAGCGCGCCGATGACACGGAAGATGCCGATCTACGGGCCGTGATCCTGCATAATGCCAAGGAAGAAATGGAGCACGCCTCCATGCTCATTGAATGGATCCGCAGGCACGAGCCGCTGTTCGACAAGCAGTTGCGGGAATATTTGTTCACCGACAAACCGATCGTGGAAGTGGAGCACGAGGCGATGGATCGCGGCTCGCCCATCAAGACCGAGGAGCCATCCGACAAGGGCACGCCGATCAAGCGATAGGACAGGTTTCGTGAAAGCGGGTGAGGTCCACCACCCGCCGGCCATGCGGCGAAACTGACAGCACATCCACGAATCGATGATTCCACACGATGTCGTCCGGCGTATAGGCGTGGCGCACATAGACCATGTCGGCCAGCGTGTCGTCGGTGCCGCGCAGCAGGACGATAATCTCCATCTGGCGATCGTAGAAGTCGTCGAGCGAGAGGCCGTGGAGCGGACTAAGCTCATCGATGGCGTGCATCACCGTCCATGACAGCGTGAACAGCGACGTGCGCGAGCGCACCAGCTCCAGTTCGTGGAAGCGGCGCATCGCGATCCCTTCGCTGGTCACCGCTTGATGCGCGAGCGTGACGTTGATGGCGGCATCCAGAATCTGATTGCCGCGCTGGTTGGCAGCGCGGAACATCAAAGTCGGCACACCGTCGAACGGCGCTACCACGGCCACCTTGCTGAACACCACGCGCGCCGAGGGGCGCGACAGCCGCGCGAACATCAGCGACGCCATCATCGCGAGATAGAGGAAGCCGACAAACGCTTCGGCGACAACCACAAGGTTCGCGAATGCCGATTTCGGCACCATGACGCTATAGTTGATCGCGGCAATGGTTTGCGTGCTGAACAGGAAACGATCCCAGAAACTGCCGGGCCGCGCGTGCTCGATGCCGTTCGGGTCGGAGAGATAAAGCAGCGCAAAAATGATGTTCACGAACACAAACACGCCCGCGAGTCCGAGCAGAAACGACCACCAGGGTACGGTCAGGATTCCGTGGTAGAAATCCGTCCAGCGGCTTCTGTCCTGCCCCTTGATGAGCACACGCCTCTGGCGGCGGCCGCCGCGCAGATACTGCGCCGTGCTGATAGCGGGCGGAGTATCGGCGGGAATGTTAGGCCTTTCGTTCATGCTCTGGCGCTTTCCAGCCATTTGCGCGCCACCGCCAGTGCGGACTGATCCGTCTCGCCGGCTGGCCGAGATGGCGGCGCCGTGATCTCAAGCACGATCCCGTTGGGGTCCTCGAAATAGACCGACCTTTGGGGTCCATGTGTCTCTTCCCAGAATTCGATCTTCCGCTCCCTGAGCTTCTTCCGCCAACCTTCGAGCGAAGCACCCGATTCTTCCGCGAAAGCAAGGTGCCGCGTGTCCTTCGCAAACCCGTCATGCACCGGGCGTGACGCGCCTTTCAGCGCTACCAGCACGATCTCGCGGCCGTCGCCGACCGAAAAGAACATCATCAGCCACGGATACCCGCCCCAGTCCTCGCCGCTGTACGTCGCGATCAATGGAAATCCCATGACATCGCTATAGAAGGCGAGGCTCGCCGCGCCATCCCAGACAGGAAATACGATGTGATCGACCCGCAGCATGTCCTCGCCCGTCCTCGCGCGCGCCCTTATCCTATGCGGTTCGTGACGGGAGGGCCAAATGCGTGGATGCCGAATTGTGTCAGCAGTGTTGGTGTTCGGTGCTGTGCCCGCAAAGGCGGAGCCGCCGGGACTTTGGAAGGCGTATGAGAGCTATTTCCGCCCTGCAAAGTACATCGGTCTGACGCACACCATCGCACCGAATGCTCCGGTGTGGCATGGCTTCGGGCGTTCGAAGTTTTCGCCAACCGTGAACCCCGGCACCGGCAAGCCATACACCTACGCGAAGGACGGCTTCGAAGCGACGCATTACGATCTCGCGACGGACCAGCTGGGCACCCAGCTCGACCCGCCGGCACATTGGGCGCCGGAGTATCCGTCCATCGACGAACTGCCGGCGACCTATGCCGTACGTCCGCTCGCGGTAATTTCAATCGTGCCGCAGGTGAAGAAGAATGCCGGTTATCACCTGCAGGTCACCGACGTTCTCGCGTGGGAGAAGCGCAACGGCCGCATTCCGCAAGGCGGCGTGGTGTTCGTACGCTCCGACTGGTCGAAGCAATGGCCGAACCCGGCGCTCGCCACCCGCACGGTGTTTCCCGGCGTGTCGCTCGCGGCACTGAAGTTCCTGCACCTGCAGCGGCACATCCTGTTCCACGGGCACGAACCGCTCGATACCGACACCACATCCACCTTGGAAGGCGAGGCCTGGCTCATGCATCACGGCTACGCGCAGGGCGAAGGAGTCGCAAATCTCGACAAAGTACGGGAAACCGGATGCCTCGTCGCCATCGGCTACGCAAAACTGAAAGGCGGTACCGGCGGCTACGCGCGCTATATCGCCATCTGCCCGCCGGACTGGAAGTACGGCAGCACAATCGGTCCTGCAGACGCTCCGCTGCCCAAATCCGCGCATGCGCTGCACTGGGACGCATCCGCCGGCACACGCGTGCGGTGATGCGCAAACGAAATCACGTCCGTTCAGGGTTTGGAGCGGGCGAAGGGAATCGAACCCTCGTATGCAGCTTGGGAAGCTGCCGTTCTACCATTGAACTACGCCCGCGAGGCCGCTCTCGATAGCACACCGCGCGCCCCCCCTCCACCGCCTTCGGCGGTCCCCCTCCCCCGCTGTGCGGGGGGAGGAACCGAGTGGCTAATCAGGAGGAGAAAAAGGGCCCTATTTGCCTGACCAGGTTACCTGCGCATGGGTGCCTTCGGCATCTTTCGAGGCGAGAACCTGGACGGTCTTGCTGCCGGAGCTCGCAGAGTAGAGCAGCGAACCTGCATCGTTGGCGTCGAGGTTCTGCTTGAATCCAGCCGATGCCGCTTTTGTCCTATAGAAGCCGATCACATCGGCGGGCGGGGAGTTCGTTTCCATCACCACTGTCCCGCCGCCGTTCGCATCGCTGCCGGTGGCGGACGAGACCACCTTGGCGCCGGGGAACACGCTGACAAACGCGGGCAGCTTGCCGCCGACATCGACGCCATTGGCGTTGATGTCCACGCTAGAGCTGCCGTCG
>DASXGS010000243.1:0-4328 GCA_036488975.1 Rhizomicrobium sp.
GCCAACCCGAGCGCAACCGTCTGGCTCGGGCGGCCGACATGGCCGAACCACGATGCGATTTTTCCGGCCGCTGGTCTGACACTTGCCGAGTACCGCTATTTCGATCCGGCGACCCAATCTGTTTGCTTCGAGGCGCTGATCGCCGCCATGCGAAGCGCCCCGACCGGCGATGTGTTCGTGCTGCATGCCAGTTCGCACAACCCAACCGGCGCCGATCTCACGCTGGCGCAATGGCAAACCATCGCCGATGTGACGGTCGAACGCGGCCTCCTGCCGTTCATAGACTTCGCCTATCAGGGCCTCGGCCACGGCCTCGATGAGGATGCAGCAGGCGCAAGGCTCGTATTCTCGCAAGTGCCGGAAGCTTTGCTGTCGCTCTCCTGCTCCAAGAATTTCGGCCTCTATCGCGAGCGCACCGGTGCGCTGGTTGTGCTTGCGCCCAATACAGAGAAGGCGCACGCGGTCCGCACCAATCTGATTGCCATTGCGCGGGCGAATTACTCCATGCCGCCGGATCATGGTGCGGCCATCGTGCGAACCATCCTGCACGACGCAGACTTGCGGACCGAATGGGAAGGCGAACTTGCCGACATGCGGCAGAAACTGCGCGGGATCCGGCAAACGCTGGCGCAGTGCCGGATCAACAGCCTCGATCTGTCGGCGCTTGCGCATCAGAACGGACTGTTCGCGACGCTGCCGCTATCGAAGCCGCAGATTGCGCGACTGAAGGACCAACACGGAATCTATATGGCGCCGTCCGGCCGCATCAATATAGCGGGATTGATGGCGGGGGACGTCGACTCTTTTGCCGCCGCCTTGCGCAGTACGCTTATCGACACCGCGGCATAATCGGCAAATCGGGTTAGACTCGAATCCTGTCGGAGAGATCCTCGGATGAGGGGGTTACTTTGCGTGCTCGTGTCGTGCCTCTTGGTCGCAGCATCTCGCGCGGCTGAAGCGCCTGCGCCTGGGCACTGGTCGCGTATTCCCGACGGCGTTCTGGTGACGCCCGCGAAGGCCTCGGCGCAACCCCTACGCCTGAAGGTCATGGGCAACGGCCTGTTACATGTGACGGTCTTTCCAAGCGGTGAACTGTCTTTGCCGAAGAGCTTGATGGTCGTGGCCACTCCGGAAGGGCGGTTCGCCATCCGGGCGACGCCCCGGATGCTCACGGTCAAGACATCGAAAGCGGTAGCCGACATCCGGCTCACTGATGGACGCATCGTTTTCCGCAACGCTGCCGGCCGGCCAGTGCTTTCGGAACACGCGCATTCGTTCAGGCCGGTGCAGGTCGAAGGCAGACCCTATTGGTGGGTTCGCGAGGAATTCAACCGCGGCACCGACGAGGGTTTCTACGGACTGGGCCAGCACCAGAACCGGCAGATGAACTACAACGGCGAGGATGTTGTGCTCGCGCAGCACAACATGGATGTCGCGGTGCCGCTGGTGGTCTCCACCCGCAACTACGGGGTGCTGTGGGACAATTACTCCATCACGCGCTTTGGCGATGCACGCGAGTACGAGCCGATCGACGCCTCGCTCGCGCTTTATGATGCGAACGGCAACAGAGGCGGCCTTACCGCGCGGTACTATAGCGGCGATACCTTGAAGGTGACGCGCATCGAAGCCGATCCCAACTACCAGTATATCAAAGATCAGGTGAACTGGCCGGCCGAGGTGAAAGGCGACAAGAACCGTCATGTCGTGTGGGAAGGCAAGGTCGAATCCGGCGCCACGGGCGTGCACAAATTTCGCTTGTATATCAGCGGCACCTTTAAGCTGTTCGTCGACGGCAAGCCGATTATCGACGGCTGGCGGCAGGGATGGCAGGGCTGGTACCGCAATTTCGATTTGCCGATGACAGCCGGTGTGCCGCAAACCATTCGGCTCGAGTGGACGCCGCAAGATGGTTACATGCGGCTGCTGCATCTCGCTCCGCTGCCGCCGGACGAACGGCGTGAATTGTCCCTCTCCTCAGCCGTTGGGCGCGCCATCGACTACTACTTCATTGGCGGACGCAGCATGGACGATGTTATTGCCGGCTACCGTAAGCTCACGGGTAAGGCGGTGATGCTGCCGCGCTGGGCCTACGGCTTTTGGCAAAGCCGACAGCGGTACGAATCGCAGGACCAGCTGCTCTCCATCCTGCACGAATACCGAAAGCAACAGCTGCCGCTCGATAGCATCGTGCAGGACTGGCTTTACTGGAAGGAGGACCAGTGGGGCAGCCACGAATTCGATCCCGCGCGCTTTCCCGATCCCGCTGCCATGGTGCGCGAGGTGCACGCGAACGATGCCCACATCATGATTTCGGTGTGGCCGAAATTCTATCCCAAGACGGCGAACTACAACGAGCTGGATGCGAAGGGCCACATCTATCGCGGCAATATCGAAATGGGGAACAAGGATTGGGTCGGCCCCGGCTATCTCAATTCGAACTACGATCCGTATTCCAGGGAAGCGCGCGACATCTATTGGCGGCAAATTCGAAACCACCTGGATGTGCTCGGTTTCGACGCCTATTGGCTCGACAATGACGAGCCGGACACCCATTCCAATCTGTCCATCCCGGAACGCATGTATGTTATGGGCCCAACCGCCATGGGGCCGGCGGCGGAATTCTTCAATACCTTCCCGCTGCTGCATGTCGGGGGGGTGTACGACCATTGGCATGCCGATCATCCGAACAAGCGATTGGTGCTGCTCACGCGTTCGGGTTTTGGCGGATTGCAGCGATATAGCGCGGCGGTGTGGAGTGGCGATATCGTTTCGCGCTGGAGCGACATGCGCGATCAGATTTCCGCGGGCGTGAACTTCTCTCTGTCGGGCATTCCGAATTGGAGCTTCGATATCGGCGGCTACACGATGGAAGACCGTTTCTGGAAGCCCACCACCCCTGAAGACGATGCCGAGTGGAAGGAGCTCTATACCCGTTGGTTCGAATTCGGCGCCTTCGTGCCCATCTTTCGCAGCCACGGTGAATTGCGCCACCGCGAGATTTTCGAAATCTCGCCTCCCGGCAGTGAGATTTACAACATTCTGGCCGACTACGATCGGCTTCGGTACCGGCTGATGCCTTATATCTATACGGTGGCGGCCGATCTATATCAGCGCGACTCCACCATGATGCGCGGTCTGGCGATGGACTTCGCGGCGGACCGCAATGTCTGGAACATCGACAACGAATACATGTTCGGCCCGGCGTTTCTGGTGGCGCCGGTCACCGAATACCGCGCGCGTGAGCGGGCCGTGTACCTGCCGGCGGGTACCGATTGGTACGATTTCCACACCGGCAAGCGCTATTCCGGCGGTCAGACGGTCACTGTCGACGCGCCACTCGCGCAGATGCCGCTGTTCGTGCGCGCAGGCTCGATCGTGCCCACGGGGCCTGAGGAACAGTACACGGGCGAAAATTCCGATACACCGATCACGCTGCTGATTTATCCGGGCGCGAACGGCCATTTCGACTTATACGGTGATGACGGGGTCAGCCTCGATTATACGCGCGGCGCCTTCACCTACACTCCGATTTCCTACAACAATGTGACCGGGACAGTGAGAATAGGTGCGCTGCATGGGAGCTATCCGGGCATGGCGCGGAGCGGCACGATCAACATCCGGTGGATGGATTCTCCGATGCGCGGCGCGGGCGCCCTCGACGGCGAGCCTGGCGCAACGGTTCGTTACACCGGCAAAGCGGTGTCCATGAGGCGTCCGCCCAGATTCAACGCGGCCCGGTAGCCGCGGACGCGGCGACCACCGGGTGATCGATGCGCGCGCGCGAAACCTCGCCTTCCAGCGACTCCGGCGCGCCATCCATCAGGGCGAGGCCAAGAATGCGCCCGCGGTCCACTGGCCCCGGAAAGCGAATGCGTCCGGCCGGAATCGGTGTGAAGCCGACGCGCGCATAGTATGGCGGATCCCCGACGAGAATGATGGCGCGGTGGCCGAGCCGTTTCGCTTCGGCAATGCCGCGCTCCATCAACGCGATGCCGATTCCGCGCCCGCGCTGGTCCGACTGCACAGCAAGCGGTCCGAGCAGCAGTGCCGGTTCTTTGCCCACGAACACGGGCCAGAATCGCACCGAGCCGCGCAACGTGCCGCCCTCTACGGCAACAAAGCTCAACCCCTGTTCAGGGTCGACGCCTTCGCGCAACCGATACGCGGATTTCGCGAAGCGTCCCGGCCCGAACACCTCCGCGACCAGCGCGTCCACATGTGGCCCGTCGTCCGGCGTCTCTGACCTGATCTCGCATTCTGTGGCGGCGCCTGACACGCTACGCTCCGCGAAGAAAACCGGTGGAGGTAACCATGGGTGTGCTGGAAGG
>DASXGS010000297.1:0-1912 GCA_036488975.1 Rhizomicrobium sp.
CGCGGCTTCTGCGCCGGCGTGGTGCGGGCGATCGAGATCGTCGAGCACGCGCTCGACCGCTATCACGCGCCCGTCTATGTGCGCCACGAGATCGTGCACAACCGCCACGTGGTGGAGGACCTGAAGAGCAAGGGCGCCCGATTCGTGGAGGAGCTGAGCGAGGTGCCGGATGGCGCCATGACCGTGTTCAGCGCCCATGGCGTACCCCGCTCGGTCATCGATGAGGCCAGCCGCCGCGGCCTGCCGGTGCTGGACGCGACCTGCCCTCTTGTGTCCAAGGTGCACAATCAGGGGCGCCGCTACGTGGGCGACGGGCGCATCCTCATTCTCGTCGGCCATGCCGGTCACCCAGAAGTGGAAGGCACGATGGGACAGGTGGGTGGACCGACCCATCTTGTATCCTCCGAAGCAGACGTGGAGGCGCTGGACATTCCCGAAGATACGCGGGTGGCTTACGTGACGCAGACCACGCTCAGCATCGACGACACGAAATCGGTGATCGTAGCGCTGAAGCGGAAATTCCGCGACGTGGTGGGACCGGATACCTCCGACATCTGCTACGCCACACAAAACCGGCAGATGGCGGTGCGCGCGCTGTGCAAGATCGCCGATGTGGTGTTGGTGGTCGGCGCGAAGAACAGCTCCAATTCCAACCGCCTGCGCGAGATAGGCCACGAAACGGGCAAGCCGAGCTACCTCATCGCTGATGCCAGCGAGCTCGATCCGCGCTGGTTGCATGGCAAGGAGACAGTCGGGCTTACCGCCGGCGCATCGGCACCCGAAAAGCTGGTGCAGGAAGTGATTGAAACTTTGCGACTGCTCGATCCCGATCTGAAAGTCGAAGCGCTGGACGGAAAAAAGGAGCACATCGCCTTCCGTCTTCCGGCCGAGCTGCGCAACTAGAACTGTGCGTTAGGAGACAACGAATTGGGTATTCCGTTTCGACAGGCCGCGAAGATCGGCGCCTATGCGGTGAAGCAGCATCTGTTGGGCCGCAAGCGCTATCCGTTGGTGCTGATGCTGGAACCGCTGTTCCGCTGCAATCTCGCGTGCGCCGGCTGCGGCAAGATCGACTACCCGGACGACATCCTGAACCAGCGTTTGTCGTACGACGAATGCATGCATGCGATCGACGAATGCGGCGCGCCGGCGGTGTCGATTGCCGGCGGCGAGCCGCTGCTGCATCGCGAGATGCCGAAGATCGTGCGTGGTTTCATCGAGCGCGACAAGTTCGTCATCCTGTGCACCAACGCGCTGCTGCTGGCCAAGAAGATCGACGACTACGAGCCGCACCCGAATTTCACCTGGTCCGTCCATCTGGATGGCGACCAGGCGATGCACGACAAGAGCGTGTGCCAGGAAGGCACTTACGAGAAAGCGGTGGCGGCTATCCAGCTCGCCAAATCGCGCGGCTTCCGCACGCAGATCAACTGCACCCTGTTCAACGATGCCGATCCGGAGCGCACCGCGAAGTTCTTCGACGAAATGACGGCGATGGGGCTCGACGGCATCACCGTGTCGCCGGGCTACGCCTATGAGCGCGCGCCGGACCAGCAGCACTTCCTTGATCGCGAACGTACCCGCAAGCTGTTCCGTGACATTTTCGCGCGCGGCAATGGCGGCAAGAACTGGGAGTTCACGCAGTCCGAATTGTTCCTCGATTTCCTGGCCGGCAACCAGACCTATGAATGCTCGCCGTGGAGCATGCCGCTGCGCTGCGTGTTCGGCTGGCAGAAACCTTGTTACCTGCTGGGCGAAGGCTACGCCAAGACCTTCAAGGAGTTGATGGAAGGCACTGACTGGGACAAGTACGGCGTCGGCAATTACGAGAAATGCGCCAACTGCATGGTGCATTGCGGGTTCGAGGGCACCGCAGTGGCGGATTCCATCAAGCATCCGTGGAAGATGATTC
>DASXGS010000298.1:0-2602 GCA_036488975.1 Rhizomicrobium sp.
CGCCCGGCCGCTTCGACTACGCTCCGATCAATGACCGTCCGATCATCAACTGGCCTGAAAACGCGCGCGTCGCGTTCTGGGTCGCGCCGAACATGGAGTTCTTCGAGTACCTGCCGGAGAACCGGCCGACACAGCCGGACATCCCGCACTATTCGCGCATGGATTACGGCAACCGCGTCGGCTTCTGGCGCATGCTCGACGTGCTGAACAAGCACAAGGTGCGCGCCTGCTGCTGTCTGAACCTCGAGATCCTCGACCACTTCCCGGAGATAAAAGATGCCATGATCGCCGCCGATTGGGACTACATGGCGCATGGCCTCTACAACAGCCGGCCCATTTATGACCTGACCGAGCAGCAGGAGCGCGCCTACTGGCAGGACTTCATCACGCATCTCAAGGAGATGACCGGCAAGCGCCTGAAAGGCCGGCTTGGTGGCGGAGCGGGGTACACGGTGCGGACGGACGACCTGATGGCCGAGGCGGGCTGCCTCTACCACACGTCATGGATCATCGACGACCAGCCTTGGCCCATCAATGTCCGCGGCGGCCAGAAGTTCATCTATGTTCCCTACACCGGCCAGACCAACGACGCCGGCATGCTCGCCTGGAACCGCGAGGCCGATTACTTCCAGCAAATGATCAAGGACCAGTTCGATGCGCTCTACCGCGAGGGCGCCGAGAACGGACGCGTGATGTGCCTGTCGCTCCACCCCCACAATATCGGCCGGCCGAACGCGGCCAAGCATCTCGACGAGGCGTTGAACTACATTCTCGGACATGAGGGCGTTTGGGCCACCACCGCCGACGACATCGCCGAGTATTATCTCGCCAACTACTACGACCAAGTGAAGTCCTGGATCGCCGAACGAAAGGCGCAAACCGCAAGATGAAGCAGGAGAAAATAGCGACGCCGGCCGATCCGCTCTCCCCTCGGCTGATCGAGATCGCGGCGGATTTGCGTGCGAAACGGGTTACTCGCTGCATGAAGCCGTCCCTCCTCTCCGTGCTGTGCGCCGCTTTTCTCGTGAGCCAAGCCCACGCCCAGGGGCTGCTCCAGACGAACCGCATCTCCGCGGATCTCGCAAACCAGGCCGTCGCGGCGGTTGTCGCGAAATGCGCCGGCCAGGGTTACGCCGAGACCGCCGTGCTGGTCGATGCCGACGGCGTGCGGCAGGCCGTGCTGCGCGGCAATGGTGCCGGCGCCCACACGCTCGACAGCGCCTTTTCCAAGGCCTACACGTCGGCATCGTTCAAGACCGACACGACCGCACTCGTTGAAAGGTCGAAGACGGTACCGGTATTGGCGAACCTATTCAAATTGCCGCATCTGCTGTTGCTGGGCGGAGGCATCCCCATCAGGGTCGGCGACGAGGTGGTGGGAGCGATTGGCGCCGCCGGGGCGCCGGGCGGCGATCTCGACGACGCCTGCGCCCGCGCCGGCCTGGACAAGATCAAGGAGCAGCTGAAGTAGCGCTCACACCTTCGACAAGGATGACGCGATGAGAGTCGGGATCTCGCTCACCTGCTCGCAGCAGCCTTGGCGGAGGCGTAGGCGCTCTCAATCGCCTCGGCGCTGCTCGGCTGCAGCCGAAAGTGTCCCCGTCCGTGCCACCGCCAAAAAATATCGAAGGTTGTCCCAACTCTGACTTGGCTTCCTGTTCGCCATCGCCCGCCGCTCATTAACGCACATCGGTTGGGGATATATGGCGCTTCATTGAACGAAAACACGGCCACACGTTTCGGGCAGCGGATGTTGCTGGGTGATAATCCGAGGGGAGCATTCCCGTGCGTGTTACCTATGATCGCTGTGCAGATACAAGCATAAGCAAAGGATCGGTCAGACTGCTAAGTACTGTGATGACGTCTATTTGCAGTCCCCCGATCACCGAATCCGAACAGGTTACCATGGCAACACGATTCCCCAACTCCGAAACCACGCCGTAACGCAACCCAATCATTCTCTTCGCGTCGAGCGGAGACTGCTCGACCCAATCAGGAGAGCTATATGAGTTTAGAGGGACAACGCGATGACCGAGAGCCACCCGCCGCTTCCCGTTCTCGGCCGTGGGCGTCCTGGACGCGCTCCGAAGGATTCGCGCAATACCGCCGCACTGGGCAAAGGGCAGTGCGCCATGAAGGCGGCGCGGCCCCGTGGGTTCCGGGCGAACTGCCGCCGCTGCCCGCAGCGGAGACAAGAGCGGCAAGAAAGCCGCGAACCTCAAAGAAATGGGACGGTGAAATTTTGCGCCGCATACTCGGCATTTGGATAATTTTATTCGTGGCTCTCTCTGCGTTGGTGTCGCTGATCGAAAGAGACAGGCCGGACTTGCTGAGTTCTGAAAATTCTTTCGTGGTCGGCGTGGTCTGCGCGAGCGTGGTCACTGTGCTTTTCTTCGGCTTCGCTTGGCTGAGCGAGAAAGCGTGAGCTACTGCAGGGCGAACGGCACTGCTCTCTGGATATGGCTGCGAACATGGAGACGATGGTGCAACAAAGCTGCGATTTCCTGGCACTCCGCGATTGAACCTCGAGGAAGAGTGGGCGGATTTGCTCCGCTCGGTGCGCGTCAGTACCGGTGAAAGTGCATCCCTGGGCTCATGACGG
>DASXGS010000320.1:0-8215 GCA_036488975.1 Rhizomicrobium sp.
ACAAGCGATTCGTTGAAGTCCTGGAAATTCGACTTCCACACCTGCGCCTTCATTACCGCCATGGAGCGTGGCGAAACGGCTTCCGTCAGAGTGCGTGTGTAGGCCAGCACATTGTCCATGAAGCCGTCCTGCGCGAACACCTGGTTCACCAGCCCCATGCGCAGCGCCTCCGCCGCGCCTATCTTGCGCGACGACAGCAGCAGATCGAGCGCATTCGCCGGGCCAACGAGCCGCGGCAGCAGCCACGACATGCCATGCTCGGCAATCAGCCCGCGCTGCGCGAAGGCCGTGGTGAACACCGCGTTATCGGCTGCGAAGCGGATATCGGCATACAGCACCATCACCAACCCGATGCCTGCCACAGGGCCGTTGATCGCCGCGATCACAGGCTTCTTTGTCTTCACGAAGTAGCCGAAGCGTTCGGCATCGCGGAATTCATTGCCAAGATCGGGGCCCACAGAGGCCACGAACTTGCTGTCCACATCTTCCATTTCGACTTGACCGGAGCGCGCGCGACCGGCGCTCGCCTGCCGCGAGAGAATGCTCATGTCGGCGCCGGCGCAAAAACCGCGTCCCGCGCCAGTGATGACCACCACGCGCACGTCGGAGTCGGTATTCGCGGCAGCCATCGCGCGCTTGATGCTGTCCGCCATCGTGCCGGTGTAGGCGTTCAGCCGGTCCGGACGATCCAGCGTGATGGTCGCCACCCGCTCGCGCACGGCATACTGGATTTCCGGATAGTCGCTCATCGCCGTCTCCCACCCATTGCATGGCTGTCGGCGCCATGTTCCCATTTCCGGCCGCCGCTGCAAACTGCCGGAGCCGTGATGGGTCAGGAATATCGCGATATTCTTTTCGATGTGCCGGAGCCGTACATCGCGCGCATCACCCTTAACCGCCCGGACCGCCTGAACGCCTACACCGGCCGGATGTGCACCGACATCGTCCGCGCCCTCGACGAATACGTCGAAAGGGACGATCTGCGCTGCCTCATCATCACCGGCGCCGGGCGGGGGTTCTGCTCCGGCGGCGATGTCAGCGGCAGCGATCCGGATCGTCCGGACTACCGCACCAAGCAACTCGGCTATGGACACGAGATGCGAGTCGGCATGCACCGCGTGGTGCTCGCGTTGCACCACATCGACAAGCCGGTGATCGCCATGATCAATGGCGCCGCTGTTGCCGGCGGACTCACCCTCGCCCTTGCTTGCGACTTCCGCATTGCCGCCGATACAGCAAAGGTTGGGGATACGTCCGGCAAGTTCGGTCTGCTATCCGACGAGGGCGGCGCGTGGCTCTTTCCCCGATTCATGGGGCTGGACCACGCCTTGAAGATGACTTTGCTGAGCGAGGTCTATTCTGCGCAAGACGCACTGGGACTCGGACTGCTGACAGAGGTTGTGCCCGCGGCCGAGCCGCAATCGCGCACAATGGATTTCGCCGGTGCAATCGCAAAGAAGGCGCCGCTCGCCGTCCGGCTTGCCAAGAGCATGATGCGGCATGGCCTCACCGCTTCGCTGGAGCATTCGCTGAACGATGCGGCGCTGTCGGTGATGATCGCCAATCCATCCGAGGACGTGCGCGAAGGTGTAAGTGCCTTCTTCTCAAAGCGTGAACCTGAATTCAGAGGGCGTTAACATACGATACGTCGGTTGCAGGCGCCGCTCGCGCCAGTTCATCTATGGTTCAGGTGAAACCGTTCAATGATGCGCAAGAGGCAGGTGTGGCGCCGCGATTCCGGCAACGGCCAAAACCCGCACGCGTTATGCTATGCAAAGAGGAAGTGTGCGATCATGAAACGCGTTCCATCGTATGTTCTTGCGGGGTCGTCGGTGCTGCTGCTCACAGCCTGCGCGACCACGCCTTCGGGCCCGATGATTCCCGTCATGCCCGGTCCCAACAAATCTCCTGCGGCGTTCAGCGCCGACCAGGCGGCCTGTGAGCAATATGCTGCCAACGAGGTGCAGGGGCACATTCAGGGTGCGCAGAACAACCAGGTGGCCAATGGCGTCATCGGCGGCGCGCTTGGTGCGGGCATCGGCGCGGCCACTGCCGGCAGTGCTGCTACGGGCGCGGCGATTGGCGGCGGGATCGGTGCATTGCTCGGTACGGCATCCGCCGCAGGTTGGGACCAGGGCGCCATTCAGCAGCATTACGACATGGCCTACGCCTCATGCATGAATGCGCATGGCAATCGGGTTCCGGGTCCGCCGCCACACCGGCCGCGCTGGTACTACCGGCATGGCTATGCGCCACCTCCGGGATACGGGCCACCGCCTCCGCCGCCCGCCGAAAATGGGCCACCGCCGTCTGACGAAAGCGGACCGCCACCGGACGATCAGGGGCCGCCTCCGCCGCCTCCGCCGCGCTGAACAGGCTAGATGAAAGCGCCGGCGCTTCCGTGGCGCCGGCGTTTGCGTACTGCTTGCTACAGCATCAGTTGCCGTTCGCCCACCGCAGCATGCGTTGGTAGATGTAAGACTGGAAGGGTTGTGTCACCCCATTCACGGTCTGGGACTTGCCAACAAGCTTTGAACTGAGCGGGACAAGGAAGTCGCGGTCGGTCGTCCCCACCTTCTCGTACGCTACCAGAAAGGCCTTCCCCTTTTCCCATTGTTGGCGGCGCGCTGGATCTTGCAGCGCGGTCTTCAGCCGATCTGCTTTCCAGTTCGCGCTGTTTGGATCGACGGCAACGGCCACACCGTCTTTGTACGCAAAGGGTTGAAAGACGATCAGACGATCAAGATTGAGCGGCGACATGGCCGCCTCGACGTTCAGCATTCCCCAGCCATACACGGAGTCGACGCCGGGCGCCCCAAGGTCGTCTGCTGAGTGCAACACGATCTGCACCGTCTCGCTCGCATAATTTTTAAGCCACGGCCAGCGACTCTCAATCAGCGCAATCGTGCCGCTCACCAGCGGTGCCGAGAACGACGTTCCGGTCATGCGCGTCGTGCCGCCGTGGTTATCCTCGACGAGCATTAGCTCGCCGGGCGCAACCAGAAAGCGATACTTCAGCTTGTTCTGCTCTCTGCAGCGCGAATGCAGAAGAAGGCAGGCCTCACCCGGCCTGTTAGAAAACTGTGAGATCTTGCCGGTCGGCCCCACCGACCCGACCACGACGAGATTATTTGGCACCCCGTTTGCGACGGGCCACGCGATATCGGTGGTCTGGGTAACGCCTTCATTGCCCGCAGCTTTGACAAGGACAATGCGGTCCTTGTCCGGGTTGAGCTTGGTGGAATTGAGAACTGCGCCCCATTCTTTGGATAGCGTCCAGCCGGGCACGCCGAGCGAAGCGTTCACGACGCTGGTGCTCTGGCGCTGAAACAACGCATCGATGCCATCCGTAACGTCGGTCCAGTCCGCCGTCCCCGTCGTATCGAAGGGATTGTAGAGATAAATGTTCGTGTTCGGCGCCACGCCCATGGCGCCCACATTGTCCTGCAAGGCCGCCATTACGCTCGCAACCGCGGCGCCGTGGTCGTTCACATATCCGGCATATCCACCCACGACGTTAATGTGCTGAACGTCGGCGTTCTTGGCGGTGGTCCACGCGTCCAGAACGCCGGCATGTGCAGTGCCGGTCCCCACACTCTTTACGAGAGCCGGCGACCAGTGCACCGCGGCCATCCACCAGTCCACACGATCCAGACCGGTGAGATCCATCAGCCGATCGTAGTAGTTGAGGAAGAAGGCGGCGCGCGTTTCCGCACTGGCGCTCGCCAAACTGGCAGGATCGCCGCGGTCGATTCCGTACTTTGCAAATACCTTCGATGCGATCTTCTGCGCCCGCGCGCCCCAGAACGAATCCGCGGCACCTACGAAGTCGTTGAGCTGCGCCTGCAGCTCGGAATAGTCCGTCGCACCAGATGATTGGAGTTGGTTCCAGAACGTATTGATGTTTCCCCAGTCGGGGCCGGCGGCACTCCAGTAACCGTACACCGGCGAGAGCGACGTGCTGCTGCTAAAGGGGTTTATGCCTCCCCAGAACGGATCGATCTTTCGGTAGAATGGCCTAATGGAGCCGTAGAACGGATTGATGGCCCCCCAGAAAGGCCGAATACTTCCCCAGAACGGGCTGATTTGGCCATACGACGGATAGACGCCGCCAAAAAACGGATTGATGGGTCCGTAGAACGGATCGATGGGCCCACCATTCACGCCATAAAATGCCGTGACAGGACCGCCTTGATCTTGTGCTCTCGAAACGGCGTCGCCGGCCGGCGCATTCGTGGCCACGACCAGACCGCTCGCCACAACTGTCGCAAAAAGCCAATCCCGCATGCCACGCCACCGATTTGCCGGAGTCTATATTCGAGCGTGCAGCCGCTCAGTTAAACGATCGTGAATCCGGGCCGTTGAATCCGTGCTTTATGCTGGACGGCCTAATATTGCGTTGATGTCAGGCCGCTTCCGTCGTGCTTAGTGCAGGCTGGCCCACCGGTTCGAGGGCGTTCTGCACATCCACCACGCGTTCTTCGGGCAGATGGATACGTGCGGTGGTTCCGCCACCGTGTTCGCTTTCGATGGTGAAGCGGCCGCCGTGCAGTTCCACCAGCGACTTCACAATGGGCAGCCCGAGACCCACGCCCCCATGCACGCGGGCATAGGTGCTTTCCGCCTGCCCGAACGGCTCCATAATGACCGGGAGCTTGTCCTCGGGAATGCCTTCGCCATTGTCCTGCACGATAACGTCCGCACCGTCCAGAACACGCTCAATGCGTATTTCGATCAGGCCGCCTTCACGGGTGAACTTCACCGCGTTCGATACAAGATTGATCACCGCCTGCCGAAGCCTTACCTCGTCGCCGCGGACGTAAAGCTCGCTATCGCCGGTCGCGCGAATTTCCTTGCCGGCGTACGCCTCGGCACCGCCAAGCACGGACAGCGCGTGATCCACCACGTCGCCGAGCCGCACGAGGTGATCTTCCAATTCCACCTTTCCGGACTCGATGCGCGCCATGTCGAGCACATTGTTCAAGACGGCCAACAGATGGCGCCCGCCTTCCGCAATGTTGCCGGAATACTCGCGCGATTTCTCGGGCTTCATGCGGCCGCTCAGCATAAGTTCGGAGAATCCGATGATCGCGTTCAGCGGTGTCCGGAGCTCGTGACTCATATTGGCAAGGAAGTGGCTCTTGGCGCGGCTCGCCTGCTGGGCCGCTTGCATCGCCAAGCGCAGCTGAGACTCGATTGCGGTGCGCCGCTCAATCTCCCGATCGCGCTCCGAAAGAGTCTTGACCAGTTCGATGTTCTTTTGGGCGATCGCGTTGCGATGGCGGCTGAGCAACGCGTGCCGCCACGCCACCCAGGCAAGCAGCAGAATACCCGCCAACACGATGCCGGCAAACACGAACTTCTGGATTTCGGCCTGGGATTTTCTCAAGCGAATGTCCCGTTCGAGCTCGGCCGACCTCAGGTGTTCGATTTCAAGGTCCTGTCGCGCGAAATCGAATTGGGCACCGAGCAGCGCCAGGTTAGCGGAAGCCGCCAGCGAGCGCCCCTGGTCGTCCAGCCGCTTGAAGGCCTCCAGATGCAGGATAGCGAGCGGGAAATCGCCCTGGGCTCGGTAGACCTTGTAGGCGATGGCGTGCATATCGCGGAAGGTTGGCGCGGTTGTCTTCAGGTCGATGCCGCGAAAAGCCCGCTGCAGATCGGTGGCAGCCAAATCGAGATTGCCGCGCCGATATTCAATTTCCGCCTTGGCACCCCACGAAAATCGCGCCTCGCCGTTCGGGTCTGCTTTTCCAACGAGTCTCAACGCACGGTTGGCAACCCGTTCTGCGTCCGCGAGCTTCTCGACTCTTGCATAGCTTATGGCGAGGTTATTCAGGATGCTCGCCTCAAGCATCGGACTTCCAAGCGACGTGGCGATGGTGAGTGCCTGCTGAAAGCGAGGGATCGCTTCCGCATAGCGGCCCATCCGACTGTACGCAAAGCCCAGATTGTTCGACGCTGCGAGCCCAATCGAAGGATCGCCAGGGTAGATCTTCGCAGCTTCACGGTAATACCGGATTTCTCGATCGAAATCATGAGCGCGATCGTACAGACCGCCGAGTTCCAGCAGGGCGACGGCTTGCGAACGCGTCAGGCGAAGGCGCAAAAAAATGGCGTGAGCCTGCTGGTAGTTCTTCAGGGCGAGCCCGAGATCGCCGGAGCCTTCCGCAATACCCGCGCGTGAGAGTGCAATATCGCCGTTTAACTTGGTGAGCGTGCGTTCGCCCGCAATGAGTTTCGACGCCTTCGTCACAGCCGCGCCCGCTTCTGCCGTGTGGCTGGTCCGATTGAGGGCCTCCGCCTCAAGCCAGAGTGCCGTTGCAAGGGCTCGACGAAAACCTGCGTCGCGCTGTTGCCGCCCGGCCGCCGCCGCAGCGCGCTGAGCGACACCGAGCGCGACTTCCGGATGCGCCATCATCGACTTTCGCGCACTCGCAACAAGCTGATCGAACTCGCTCCATTTCTGTGATGTGGGTGGTTGCGCAGAGCTAGGCGAGATTCCGCCCAGGCCAATTGCCGCCAGCAGCAGCATCCCGAAAGCATAGCGGACCACGGCCGAGCGATACCTCGGCCGTGCTTCGCTTAGGGGCAATGCATGAGTCCGGAGCTTACCGGGCTGCATTGCGTGTTGCGCCTCCAACGCCGATTTCGGCACTTTTCTGCCCCGGTAGGCCCGCTGGCCGATGGCGGGCGCGACATCTCAAACTGTAGCGATTGTGAAGCAGGGAGCTTTACGGCCCGTAAAGCGGGCTCTTTCTGCGCAAACGGCGCCGGGAACGCTTGTCGGTCAAGCGATTGAAAATCTTGATCTTTTGGCGTGAGCCGGCTCAGGGGTTGCCGGGCGGGGCGGCCTCTCCCGGTTGACTGGTTACCAGGTGGTTATCGCGATCCCTAAAATTCGCCTCGGAATATTGAGGTCTTGACAAGAATTAACATTTCGTTGACCTTAATCGCTGTCCCCGTCGGGTTGGCGGGGGCCGGGGCGGCGTGCCTGGCGCGTGAAAGCGGCCGTCCCTGCAAACAGAACCAGGCCCAGCAATGCGGGGAACTTAGATGACCGCCGAAATTGTGATTGCCGATCTGGATGTCGAACTTTCTGCG
This sequence comes from Rhizomicrobium sp., assembly GCA_036488975.1. Lineage (GTDB taxonomy): Bacteria > Pseudomonadota > Alphaproteobacteria > Micropepsales > Micropepsaceae > Rhizomicrobium. The sequence goes on from DASXGS010000320.1 coordinate 7,102, forward strand.
ATCGGGTGCTACGACTCCGTCAGCGGAATGCCGGTTGGCTGCCTCCATGGGATCATTCGCCCGTGGATTCGGCCCGAAGGCGTGGGCGAAGTCGCGAGCCTTGTTACCATCGAGGAATAGCAGCAACCGCTAGACCTTCGATTGCTTTTCATGCGTTGCGAGCTATCGTTCGCGACGATAGGTAGATTTGTATCGAGTATGAATTCGGGGCGGAGAAGGAGGCCGGTCGGTCTCCTTTTTTGGCAAACAACCGGTCGACCGACCACACTGCCCGGCACTGGACTCCGCCGTTCGCCTCAGCCGTAATAGCCAAGGGCATTGTAAGAGCGTACCCGTGTCGGACGACACTGCGAAATTCCTCCGCATCATCGCCGAACTCGATCGAACCCTGACACCCGGCACGGGCGAAGGATTCTGGTCTGCCCGTGCGATCTTCGCCGAGATGGACCGCGCCTTCCTGAACGGCTGGAGCCTTTGCAGGCTGAAAGAACTTATAGAGGAAAAGGAATTCCTGGTCTTCCGCGACCGTAATGCGATCACCATTAATATCACCAAGTGCTACGCGATCTCCCTGGCTTTGATCGAGAACCCGCCACATAGCCTCTATCTGTTTCCACAGCACTACATGGCGCGGAATGTCGGGCGCACGACGCTCGCGGTTCGGCGCTACGGTCCCGACCGGCCAATCCGGAACGAGATTTACGATCCGGATGTGCGACTCGAGCTTCGCGAGGAAATAGAGCTGCACCCCGGCGAATCGATCGAGCGCAACGGTTACACCGACGTGCTCGACTGGGAATCGCCCGGCGCAACGGGTCACGTCCTTCGCCTGCATTCAGAAGGCCTCGGCTACTATGAATGGGGCTTCGATCGCCGAACGTGGGCGCCCAGCGGCGTCACGATGCTCGACGGCTTCTCCAGCCAGGTCGCCACGGCGATGCAGATGCTGACGACGTTGGGCGTGCCGGTGGACGACGAATTCATCGACGGAGGGCTTGCGTCGCCAGATTTCCATGTCCGCTGGGAAACCCTCAAGATGATCAACCAGCTCGCGCCGCAGCGCACACGGGAAACGCTCGATCGCCTGAAGGCCGACCCGCACCCGGCGGTTCGG
>DASXGS010000340.1:0-2040 GCA_036488975.1 Rhizomicrobium sp.
CGCAAGCGCTGGAACGTGATCTTCCCGACCAAGCTCAATCTGATGAAGCTGTCGGCGTCGAAGACGGTGGCCGAAGCGCTGGATTTCGCGCGCGCCAATCCGCCGCTTACGGTCACGCCGTGGGTGGAGCAGACGCCGGAAGGGCCACGTCTTCGCATCCGCGATGACGCCGGCTACGAACAAACCTCGGCCTTGCTGAGGGATGCGCTTTAGAACGCGCGGAGGGCGCGCAACTCGGCGGATTGCGCTTCCAGCGCCTCCACCAGCGCGAGCGCTGCCGGGTCGCTTTCGTCCCGCACAGAATCGCGCACGATCATCTGGATGACGTCCACATGTGCGGCGACCAACGCCGCCGGCCGCAGCTCCGATTCCAGAAGATCGCAAAGCGAAGCGGCCACGCGCGCGGCCAATGGGTATCCCAGTGTCGCTGCGTGGCCTTTCACGTCGTGTGTCGCGCGATGGAGTGCCGTGTGCAGTTCCGCCCCCTTAGTGGCAACGAATTCCGCATGGCGTTGCGCGAGCCTTTCCACGTCTGCCTGCATCCAGGCTGGAAAATCGTTGCTGATTTCTTCGACCGCTGCTTCTGCGCGTGCAATGGCCGCCGGATCGATCCCGCCATTGCCCATCTTCGCCTTCAGCATGTTGGGCGGCATGAAGATTTCAATCGGCTGGTCAGCCATCGCGTCCTCTATGCGGTTGCGCGCTCAGGCTGCTCGTCGCCGTCGCGCCGTTCCGGACCCTGATATTCGTCACGCTTGCGCCGCCTTCGGCACGGACCGAAATACCTTTCCGTGCGGACCATTGGCCGCGGATGCTCGATCACCGAGTAGAGGCGCGTCATCAACCCCTTCACAGTGAGGGGCTTCGCCAGGATTTCGTTGATGCCGGCATCGCGCGCCTCGCGCACCCGGTCGATATGCGTATTGCCGGTAATCATGATGATCGGCAGTAGCGGATTGGTGCTGCCCGGATCGTTGCGCACCCGCCGTGTCAGTTCGACTCCCGAAGTGCCTTCCAGAATCCAGTCGAGCAGCATCACGTCGGGATTGATTTCGTGGAGCAGTGTCCAGGCGTACTCGGCATCCCCGGCTTCGTAGATCTGCCTCACGCCGAAGCCGCGCAAGATAGTGCTGACCAGCTGCCGCATATAGGCGCTGTCGTCCACCACCAGCACACTCAGCCGCTCGAAACGGTACCCGGTCATTGTCTGCCTGCGCGTGGTGGTGTGCGGGCTCCGAGGCCTACGCGACACCGGCAGCAAGAATAGGAGGCGCGGCTTAAGAGGCCGTGAATTCAGTCGAGGAACTGCTCGGCCAGAATGCGCTCGTTGAGACTGTGGCCGGCGTCAAAAAGCATTTTCATTGAGACGGAACGGTCCTCGGCGATGTCCACGCAGGTGACATGACGGACCTCCAGATCGTCCGCCACTGCGCTGACCGGCCGCTTGTCCGCCTCCAGCACCTCGAACCGCGTGCGCGAGCGATGCGAAAGCAGCGCCCCCCGCCAGCGCCGCGGCCGGAATGCGCTGATCGGCGTCAATGCCAGCAAGTCGGCGTCGATAGGCAGAATGGGGCCGTGGGCGGACAGGTTGTAGGCGGTGCTGCCCGCGGGCGTGGAGACCAGCACGCCGTCGCAGATCAGTTCGTTGATGCGGATTTTTTCGTCCACCAAAATTCGGATTTTCGCCGCTTGGCGCGTTTGGCGCAGCAGCGACACTTCGTTGAACGCGAGCGCTTCGGTCGATTTCCCGTCAGCCTGTGTCGCCCGCATGCGCAACGGGTGAATTTCCGCGGCCTCGGCTTCCTCGAGACGTGCTTCGAGCCCGTGCTCGCGATACTCGTTCATCAGAAAACCGACCGACCCGAGATGCATGCCGTAGATCGGTTTTCTCCTGTCGAGGAACGCATGCAGCGTCTGCAGCATAAAGCCATCGCCGCCGAGCGCCACGATCACGTCAGCTTCCTCGGGCCCGACGTCCGTATAGAGCCCGCGCAATGTGATGAGCGCGGTCTGCGCTTCCGGCGTGTCCGCCGCCACGAA
>DASXGS010000376.1:0-5687 GCA_036488975.1 Rhizomicrobium sp.
TTGCCCGATCCCGTTACGCTGTATCTCAAAATCTCCCGCGACCCCGACGGCAAGCTTGTCGCCGCCTTTCGCGATCCGGAGCAGAATTCGCACGGGCCCGCCATGCAGTTGCTCGTTTCGCAGGAAGGAAGCGCGCTGCGCTTTTCCACCTGGCCCGATCCGCAATCGCCGGAACAACATCTCGATGCGACGCGCACGGTCGATGGCATCCAGATATTCTGGAACGACCTAAACCGCACGATCGTGCTGACGCGGCTCGATACTGCGCGGTCGGCACCGTTTTACGGACGGCCGCCCGGCTCGCCGCCTTATGTGTATCGCCAACCTGAAGAGACCAGCGATGGGTGGAGGACGGAGCGCGCGGGCGCGCTTAACATGGATGAAGCCGCGCTCGCAAAGACCGTGCAGGACATCATCGACATCGATCCCGCGGCGAAACGGCACTCTTTCCAGATTCACTCGATTGCCATCGCCTACAAGGGAAAGCTTGTGCTGGACGAATACTTCCACGGCTTCACGCGCGACCAGGCGCACGACATGCGCTCGGCGAGCAAGACCCTCGCATCCGTAATGCTGGGGACGGCGATGTTTCGCGGTGTGAAAATTTCGCCCGACACCAAAGCCTACACGCTGCTTGCGCCGCTTGGCCCGTTTGCCAATCCCGACCCGCGCAAAGGGAACATCACCATTGCCGATTTCATCACCCACACGCCGGGCCTGGACTGCGACGACAACAACGACGCCGATCCGAATAACGAAGACCATATGGAAAGCCAGCGCTGGCAGCCCGACTGGCGCAAATTCACGCTCGACCTGCGCGCCACTTATACGCCCGGCACGCACTACGCCTACTGTTCGGGCAATATCAACGTGGTAGGCGGCGCGATCAGCATCGCCACGAAAACATGGTTGCCGGAATGGTTCGATGAAACGGTGGCGCGCCCGCTGCAATTCGGTCCCTGGTACTGGAACGTGATGCCCAATGGAGAGGGCTATGCTGGTGGCGGCGCCTTCATCCGCACACGGGATTTCCTGAAGCTCGGCCAGACCTGGCTTGACGGCGGCATGTGGAACGGCCGCCGCATCGTCAGCGCCGCGTGGGTGAAAGACTCGGTTGCGCCGCATCGGCGCGTCTCACCCGAAACCACGGGCCGGCACGGTGACGATTTCATCCAAGTCTACCTCGATGGCTACGATGGCTATGCGTGGCATCTGAGCGATATCCAATCCGGCGGCCGGATCTACAAAGCCTATTTTGCCAACGGCGCGGGCGGCCAGTTGCTTGTCGCGATTCCGGAGCTCGATCTCGCCTGCATGTTCACCGCCGGCAATTACGGGCAAGGCATCTGGATCTATCTGCGTGACAGCATCGTGGGCAAAGAAATCATCCCCGCCATCCGCACCTAGACTGCGATGGCTACGCCGCGGCAATGGCGGGCTCGCCCGCCTCGCATTGGCGCACATCGGACTCACCGGGAACCGGGAAAACCACATAGGCGTGGCATCCCTCGCCTTCGCGGCTTTCGATCCAGGCACGGCCGCCATGCAGCTCGGCAAGCCCGCGCACCAGCGCTAGCCCAAGCCCAGTGCCGCCCCCCGAACGGTCGTAGCGGTTGTCCACCTGGCTGAACGGCTGGAAGATGCGGTCGAGCTTGTCGCGCGGGATGCCGGGTCCGTTGTCAATCACGGCGATCTGGAATCCCCCGCAACGCGCTTTCGAGGTGGTCACCGAGATGTGGCCGCCTTCCGGGGTGAACTTCACCGCGTTGGAGGAAAGATTGATCAGAATTTGCCGCAGCGCCCTCTCGTCGGCAAAAAGCGGCGGGGCCTGCGGATCGATCTCCACGTCCAGCACCTGCTGCCGGTCTCTCGCGCGGGCGATGATGATCTTCAAAGCCGAATCGAATGTCTTCCGCACATCGAGCTCGTGCGGCTCGATCTCCATCCTGCCAGCCTCGATCTTGGCGATATCGAGCAGATCGTTGATCAGGCTCAACAGATGCGAGCCCGAGGCGTGAATGTCGCCGGCATATTCCACATAGCGCGGCGAACCGGCCGGCCCGAAACATTCCTTCTCGATGATTTCCGAAAAGCCAAGAATCGCGTTCAGCGGTGTGCGAAGCTCATGGCTCATGTTCGCCAGAAAGGCCGTCTTGGACGCATTCGCGGTTTCCGCTTCGAACCGCTTGCGCAACGCTTCGTCCCGCGCCTCTTCCAACTCGCGGGCCAAATCCTCCACATCGAACCTGAGCCGCGCGTCGTCCGCGGAGCGCTCGGTAATTCGCCGCGCGTCCGCAAACAGCAGCATCGCGCAGAACGGCAGCAGCCCCGCCAGTCCGAAATCGAAGTGCGTGCCGCCGAACAGAAAACGCAGCGACGACAGGGTCACGATCGGCAGCACGCTGCCAACGAGCATCTCGCGCTCATTGGCCCGGTTCACGACAAAGCTCGCGGTGACGCAGACCACGCAAGCCCAGACGAACACGTGGTTCATCTGGCTCACCGGGTCCCACAGCAGCCACGGCAGCGTGCTCCAGCCGACGCTGATCGCCACCTGAAGCACGACGAACCGGCGGAACCACACGTGCAGCCGCTCGGTGTCCAGCTTCCCGGCTGCCGCCCGCCGATACGCATGAATGAATTCGCCGCTCAGCAGCATCATCGTGCCGATGAGGAGCGGCACCGCGACCGCAACCTGCATCGGGATGCGGCCAAAATGGCCGAATGCGTTCGAGGTAAAGAACGCCACCGTGCCGGCCCACACGGGCGCGAGCAGCCGCGACGAATGGACCACCGCAGCCATCTGATCGAGCTGCGATTTCAGAACCCTAACGTCTGCGCTTTTTCCCATTCGCAGGCGCTGTCGATACGGCACGCGTGAAGCCCCCCAATCACCACCACAGACAAACCCCGGCCCGGCCAAGTGTACTGAGCCTGTCCTAAGATTTTGCTTAGGCGGCCGCAGGTTGTACCTGTTTTCCGGCAGCGTTATTTGGGGCTTCGGAAGTAACCGGTAGGTAAATGAAAGCCTTTACACCGGTTCCCGGCGCACTTTCGAGCCAGGCGCGTCCCCCGTGCAACTCTGCAAGGCCCCGAACCAGCGAAAGGCCCAGGCCCGTGCCGCCTGCCGTGCGGTTGTAACGGTTGTCCAGCTGATTGAAGGGGGTGAAGATACGATCGAGCAACTCGGGCGCGATACCGGGCCCGTTGTCTTCCACGCACAGTTCGAATCCGCCATCCGCGGCCCTGCGGCCGAGCACTCGGATTGAGCCGCTGCGTTGCGTGAACTTCACCGCATTGGACAGCAGATTGATCGCCATCTGCGTCAGCGCCCGCGTATCGGCGAGCGGCCACGGCACATCCGGCGCAAGATCGATGGTCACCTTCTGATTTCGTTCGCGGGCGCGCGGTGTGATCACCTTCATCGCCTGCGCGACGGCATCCGTGGGATTCACGGGCGCCGGATCGATTTCCATCCTGCCGGATTCAATTTTCGCCACATCCAGAATATCGTTGATGATGCTGAGAAGATGCGCGCCGGAGGTGTGAATGTCCCCGGCATATTCGCGATAGCGCGGCACGCCCACGCTCCCGAGCCTTTGGTTCGCGATCATGTCGGAGAAGCCGATGATGGCGTTCAGAGGCGTGCGGAGTTCGTGACTCATATTGGCGAGGAAGGTCGTCTTGGAGGCATTCGCGGCCTCCGCCTCGAACCGCTTGCGCAGGGCTTCGTCATGTGCCTGGCGCAGCTCGGCGGCGAGGCTCTCGTTGGCGAAGCGCGTCTTGAGCAGCGTGTCGATCTGGCGCTTTACCGTGGCTGCCAGCAGGCCGGTGCACATAAAGCTGATCAGCAGTGTGTATTCGAGGCCCCAGCCATAACTCTTCTGAGAGGCCAGAAAGCGGACGCTGGCCACCGCAACTGTGGGAAGCACGGATGCGAAGTACACGCGCAGCAGCATGGTACGCGACATCGCATAGGCCCACAGGATGCAGATCACCGTGAGGTCGACCATGATGTGATTGGCGATGTCGCCCTTCACCCACAAGAGCCATACCATCGCCCCCCAGGCGGTGCCGATGAGGAACTGAAAGGCGGTGAAGCAAGCGCGCCAAAACGCCGGCTTGTGCGGATCTGCGCGATACCGGTCGAATAATATCGCCGCGATCGCGCTATTGATCGCCTGCAGCGCGACCACAAGCGCCAGGCGCGGCAGCGGCACCGGCGCGAGCAGGTGAAAAGCGCCGGTAAACGGAATCGTCGAGAACAGCGCCCAAACCGGATTTAGCCAAACAGTGGTGGGCAGACTTGACGCGATACTATCGAGCCGCGCGCGCAGCATGCGCTCTTCGAGGGCGCGCGAGGACTCGCCACCTGCAAATTGTTCTGTCGTCATTCTCTGCCCGGCCGTCCCCGTCAATGGCGACAGCGCGTGCGCCTCGCCACCTTGGCAAATTCTAGTCGGCAGCCTTTTAAGAAAACCCTGCCGACTGGCCTTGCAGTTTGTACGCCATTCGGTTTGGTTAATTCCCGTTCACCGCGATTCCCGAGTTTAGTTCAAGCGCATGGCCAAACCGCCCGATCTGTTCGATTCCCCGAGTTCCTCCTCGAAAGGATATACGGCGAAGGACATCGAGGTGCTCGAAGGCCTCGAGCCGGTGCGCCGCCGTCCCGGCATGTACATTGGCGGCACCGATTCATACGCCCTGCATCATCTCGCCGCAGAGATTCTCGACAATTCCATGGACGAGGCGGTGGCGGGCTATGCGAACCGCATCGAAATCGCGCTCGCGCCGGATGACGTGCTGACGATCCGCGACAATGGCCGCGGCATGCCGGTCGATCCGCATCCCAAATTCAAAACGAAGTCGGCGCTGGAAGTGATCATGACTACGCTGCACGCAGGCGGGAAATTCGGCGGCAAGGTGTACGACACGTCCGGTGGCTTACACGGTGTCGGCGCTTCGGTGGTGAACGCCCTGTCCGAATGGATGGACGTGGAGGTGGCGCGCGACCGCCGCGCGCACAAGATGCGGTTTGCGCGCGGCAAGCCGGTGGGAAAGCTGAAGGAGCTTGGCGCCGTCAACCGGCGCGGCACAACGGTGTCGTTCAAGCCGGACAGGCAGATCTTCGGCCAGGAGACGCATTTCTCGCCGGCCACGCTTTATCGCATGGCGCGCTCGAAGGCATATCTCTACCGCGGTGTGGAAATCCGCTGGTCGTGCGATCCGTCGCTGTTGAAGGCGAACAGCGCAACGCCCGCCGAAGACACGTTGAAATTTCCCGGCGGCCTGCTCGACTTCCTGCGCAGCGAAGTCACCGGCAAAGAGCACGTCACACGGGAATTCTTCGGGCCGTCCGACGAGGAACGCAGCAAGGCCCGTCCGCAGGTCGAATGGGCCATCGCGTGGGTGCCGATGGCGGAGCCGTTCGTGCACTCCTATTGCAATACAATCCCCACCTCGCAAGGCGGCACGCACGAGCAGGGCTTGCGCAACGCGCTCACCAAGGCGCTGCGCGCGCACGGCGAGCGCGTCAACAATCGGAAGACAGCGAACATCGCACCGGACGATGTGATGGCGGCCGCCTGCGCCACGCTCTCCATCTTTATCCGCGAACCGGAATTCCAGGGCCAGACGAAAGAGAAACTGTCGTCACCCGATGCCACGCGTCTGGTCGAAAACATCGT
>DASXGS010000439.1:0-2767 GCA_036488975.1 Rhizomicrobium sp.
CATCGGGAAGGCGCGGCCGAATTGTGCCGCCGCATCGATCACCGCCTTGTAGCCGGCAAGATTCGCCTGCGACGATAGTACATCCATGGATTGGGCGCGGGAGATGCGCGGGATGAACTCCATCGCAAAGGCCACAACACCACGGGTGGCCAGTTCACCGATAGTCTCCTTCTCGACGTGGGCCGCGAGCAGCGCGACCAGCACCGCGCCCTGTTTCATCGCCGCGATCTCGTGTGCACCGGGCCCACGCACCTTCAGTACGATATCGGCATCGGCATCGCGCAGCGCGCCAGCGGAACTATCCGCAATCGAAGCGCCGGCGGCCTCGTAGTCTGCGTCCGAAAGGCGCGCGCCGGCGCCGGCGCCAGTTTCGATCACAATTTCGAGGCCGAGACCTTTCAGTTTCTTTACGGTTTCGGGCGTGGCGGCGACCCGCGCCTCGCCAGCGCGGCGCTCCTTGAGCACGGCAAGTTTCATGAGCCCCTCGCCGCCCCGATCAGCCGTTGTTGGTGCGCCAGATCAGCAGAACCAACAACAGGATGACGGCGCCGAAGATCATCCATTTGATGAGCCTGAGGAACCCGTGCCAGGTCTGCTCGTGCGCCTTCATATCGTGGAAATCTGCGCCGGGTTGCGGCCCGATGTGCTCGGCCATTCAGGACCCCCAGGAAAAACGGGATTCGAACGGCCGGGACTATAGCAAAGCGAAGCCCTTCGGCAACGGCGGAATTGGCCGCAGGTGAAACGGCGAAGCACTAGCCGCGCCACTCCATCCACGAGCCGTGAGGATGACAGACGGCCAGCGTGCGCACCTGCTTCTGGCCGTCATCATAGCGGCCAAGCGTGAGTGAGGTTTCACCTTGAAGACTGCCTTCTAGACTCACGCGCCAGATGGGGCGGCGCAGGCTGGCGCCGATGAGGAAATCCTCGAGCGCCTGCCGCATCTCCTCCGTGAACTGATAGATGACCATCGTGTGGTAGATGCAGACCGGCTGGTCTTCCGGGATCCGGGCGATCGCTTCCGGTAGCAGCTCCAGCGCGTCGCCCACACGGACCTCCGGCCGTTCGCCCGCGTAAATCTCAAGGGCTTTTTCCAGCCGTGCGAATCGCTCCACCTGGTCGGGCCACACCAACGCGCGCAGCCAGTCGCGTTCGTCAGGGTTCGAGAGATCGACCGGATTGAGCTCAAGGCCGACGCGGCTCGCCACCTTCGGCGCGGAGCCGAGCGGAGGCACACCATCGCCGCGCAGTTCACACGGAAGAACCAGCGGTGCACCGGAAGGCTCGGTGCAGAAGGATTCGCTGCCGCGAATATAGCACGCGCCGTATTTGTCCCATATGAGATTGAGGCCGGCGCTGGGACCGATCTCGATGAGGTTCAGCGGCTCGCCTGACTCCGCCGCAACGCTGCGGAAGGCAGCATGCAGCAGCGCCGAACGCCCCACTTCATTGGTGTTGGTGACGCGCGTGGCAATCAGCGGCGCAAGTTCCCTTCTGTGCTTCTCGACGAAATCCCGGAAGGCGGGGAACGGGTCTTCGCCCTCAACCGGCTTTCCGCCGTTGAGATTGGCGTAGAAGCGCTTCAGCGGATGTTCGGCACCCCGCAGCAGCAGATAGTGAACCGCGGCGAACAGGATGTTCGCTGGCGGCTGCCCCTTACGAACATGGCTGGCGAATTCGCGCAGTTCCGGATCGGCGCCAATAGACTTGGAGAGTTTCTCGTACAGCGGTGCGCCGGAACGCCGGCATTCATCCGCAAAGAATTCCCAGTAGTCGAAGGATTTGTGTTCTCTCATGCACCCTCCGGCAACGGCACGCCCGCTTCCTTGAAGGCCGCTCGCTGCCGTTTGGCAAGAGCGCCCGCGTCGAAATCCACGATCTCTTCTTCAAACAGCTTGTGAAAATTAAGACACGCACCGAGGCGGATCAGCGCGCCACCGAGGCCGATGGCGGCGCGGTCCATAAACACGAATTCGCGCGGCGGCCGGATGCCGCCTAGCGCCTTCAGCCTGGCATGCACATCGTTGGCCTGCTTCAGACCATATTCCGCAGCCGGAACACCATCGTCCACCAGCCGCACGCGATCGTCCAGCAAGGGTGTGAAGATGAATCGCGCCCACATATTCAGCGCGTCGACCATCTCAGGCGCGAGCCGCTCGAAACCCCAGGCGCGGTAGGATTTGGCCGCCAGCGCATCGTCCTTCTTCTGCAGGGCACGATAAAGCCCGATCACACCTTCGACGAATTTGGGCGTGAAGGTGCGCACGCAGCCATAATCGAGCAGGTTGATGCCGCCATCCGCGCGCACCGCGTAATTGCCGAGATGTGGATCGCCGTGGATGACGCCGTAACGCGCGAAGGGCCGCCACCAAGCTTTGAACAGCGCGGCCGCTGCTTTGTTGCGGGCGCGCTGGGAGGCTTCGGTGAATTCCAGAATCGGGCGGCCTTCCAGCCACGTCATTGTGAGAAGCCGGCGGGTGGAGAGTTCCGTGACCGGTTCGGGCACCGTGACCTCCAGCGTATCGGCCAGCATGATGCGGTAGAGCCGAATGTGCGCGGCTTCGCGCCGGTAGTCGAGTTCCTCGGCAAGACGCGCACCGATTTCTTCCCCAATTTCGCGTGTGTCGATCGTGGAATCGAACCCGCGCTGCATGCGCAAGGCGGCTTTCAGCTGACGTACATCGGATTGCACGGCCGCATCCATGTTCGGATATTGCAGCTTGCAGGCAAGCGCACGTCCGTCCTTTGCCGCCGCGCGATGCACCTG
>DASXGS010000015.1:0-14302 GCA_036488975.1 Rhizomicrobium sp.
GTCGTAAAGCTGCTATCGAGACTGGAAACTGCCTCGGCGCTCAACATCCGCATCTACATGGAGGATGCGCGGTCCATTCTGGAGGCGCTTCCTGATAAAAGTGTGGGCCGGGTATTCCTTCTCTTTCCTGATCCGTGGCCGAAGACGCGCCATCACAAGCGCCGCTTCGTTCGGGTAGGTATGTTGAACGAACTCGCGCGGGTTCTGAAAGCCGGCGCCGAGCTGCGCTTCGCTAGCGACGATGCCGGTTATGTGGAGTGGACATTGGAGCGGCTAATGGCGCATTCGGCGTACGAATGGACCGCAACGCGCGCATCCGATTGGCAAACGCGGCCGGATGATTGGCCGCCCACCCGCTACGAAGCCAAACAGCTGCATGGCAAACCGATGTTCCTGAAATTCCGCCGCCGCTGACCTTGCTTTTACCCCGCGGCGCGCCTATATGGCCGCCATTCCCATACAACGAAGTGTCGTTGTGTGGCGGTTCGTAAGAGCCGCCGCGGGGAAGAGGTTTGCATTGGAGTTCCGCGATTCTCACCGCCATGTCGCAACTGGAGCCGGTCATCGCGCCCGCCGTGGAAGCAGCGGGATACCGGCTGGTGCGCCTGCGCCTGATGGGCGGCAAGACGAAGACACTGCAGATCATGGCCGAGCGCCCTGACGGCCACATGGATGTGGAAGACTGCGCCCGTCTCAGTCGGGCGCTGTCGGAATTTCTCGAGCGCGAAGATCCGATCGACGGGGAGTACGTGCTGGAAGTTTCCTCGCCGGGAATTGACCGGCCGTTGACCCGACTCACCGATTTCTCGCGCTGGTCGGGACACGAGGCGAAGCTGGAACTGGCTGCGCCTGACGCAAGCGGCCGCAAGCGGTTCAAAGGAATGCTGCTCGGGCTGGACGGCAATGATATCGTTGTCGATGTCGAAGGCCAGCGGCTGAAATTCTCGTTCCACAGCATCGCGGAAGCCAAGCTCGTGCTGACCGACAAACTCATTCAGGAAGACCTGCGGGCGCGCAAGCATGCCGCCGAGACAGTCGCCCACGCGGCTACGAACTAAAGATTAGGAGAGAAGATATGGCCACTGGCGTTGCCGCAAACCGGCTTGAACTCTTGCAGATCGCGGATGCTGTTGCGCGCGACAAGTCGATCGACAAGGGAGTCGTGCTGGGCGCGATGGAAGAGGCGATGCAGCGCGCCGCCAAGGCGCGCTACGGCAGCGAAAATGAAATCCGCGTCGATATCGATCCCAAGACCGGCGAGACGCACGTCTCGCGCTATCTGCACGTCGTCGAGCTGGTCGACAACGACAAGATCGAGATCAGCCTGGAAGATGCCCGCGCCCGCAACCCGGCCGCACAGGTGGGTGACATCATCGCCGAGACGCTGCCGCCAGTGGATTTCAGCCGCATCGCCGCGCAGGCCGCCAAGCAGGTGATCGTGCAGAAGGTGCGCGACGCCGAGCGAGAGCGGCAGTACGAAGAATACAAGGACCGCATCGGGGAAATCGTCCACGGCATCGTAAAGCGCGTGGAATTTGGCTCAGTCGTGGTGGACCTTGGCCGTGCCGAAGGCGTCGTGCGCCGCGATGAGATGATCCCGCGCGAGAACTTCCGCACCGGCGACCGCATTCGCGCCTATATTTACGACGTGCGGCGCGAGACCCGCGGTCCGCAGATCTTCCTGTCGCGCAGCCATCCCCAGTTCATGGTGCGGCTGTTCGCCCAGGAGGTGCCGGAAATCTACGACGGCATCATCGAAATCCGCGCGGTGGCGCGCGATCCCGGCTCGCGCGCCAAGATCGCGGTGATCAGCAAGGATTCGAGCATCGATCCGGTCGGCGCCTGCGTCGGCATGCGCGGCGTGCGCGTGCAGGCGGTGGTGCAGGAACTGCAGGGCGAGCGCATCGACATTATTCCGTGGAACCCTGATCCGGCCACGTTCATCGTCAACGCGCTGGCGCCGGCGGAAGTGAGCAAGGTGGTGCTCGACGAAGACACGCACCGCGTGGAAGTGGTGGTGCCGGACGAGCAGCTTTCCCTCGCCATCGGCCGCCGCGGCCAGAACGTCCGGCTCGCGTCCCAGCTCACGGGCTGGCAGATCGACATTCTGACGGAAGCCGAAGAATCCGAACGCCGCCAGAAGGAATTTGCCGAACGCACGCAGCTGTTCATGGACACGCTGGATGTGGACGAGACCGTGGCACAGCTGCTCGCCTCGGAAGGATTCTCCAGCATCGAAGACGTGGCCTATGTGTCGCTGAACGAGCTTTCGGCGGTCCAGGGTTTCGACGAGGAAACCGCGCAGGAGCTGCAGACCCGCGCGCAGGAATACATCGAAGCGCAAAACCGCGAGATGGACGACAAGCGCCGCGAGCTCGGCGTCACCGACGAGGTGCTGGAAGTCGAGGGCATTACGCCCGCCATGGCCGTTGCGCTCGGTGAGCACGAGGTCAAGACGCTGGAGGATCTCGCCGGTTGCGCCACTGACGATCTGCTTGGTTACTACGAGACCAACAAGGAGAAAGAGCGCGTGCGCGTACCGGGCGCGCTGGAAAGCTTCGGGCTTGCCGCCGACGAGGCGAACGCGATCGTCATGAACGCGCGCGTGAAGGCCGGCTGGATCGAAGCGCCAGTAGAAGAACCCGCAGAGGAACAGCCAACGGAGGAACCGGCTGCCTGATGTCGTTGGCCGAAGCACCGGACCGCGAAGCTGAGAGGATGCGCGAACGCCCTCACGCCGGCGGCTTGCGCGACCGCCGCTGCATCGTCACCCGCGAGGGTTTGCCGGAATCCCGGCTGGTGCGCTTTGTCGTAGGGCCGGAGAACGAGATCGTTGCCGATCTGGCGGCAAAGTTGCCGGGCCGCGGGATTTGGGTGAGTGCAACTCGCGACGCTCTCGAGCGGGCGCTGCAGAAGAACCTCTTCTCGAAGGCTGCGAAGACGAGTGTCCGTGCCTCTGCCGATCTGCCGGCGCGCGTCGAAGCGCTGCTGGTTGCACGCATGCAGGATCATCTGGGGCTCGCGCGCCGCGCTGGCGTTCTGGTGCTTGGGTTCGATGGCGTGGTGCGCGCGCTCGGGTCGCGCCGCAAGCCGACGGTGCTCGTCGAAGCGCGCGATGGCGCAGACGATGGCCGCAGGAAAGTGCTGGCCGCCGCACGCGCGCAAGGTATCGAACCCATCATCATCGATGTGCTCGGGAGCGATGAATTGAGCGTGGCCCTGGGCCGCGAAACTGTGATACATGGAGCCCTCTTTCCGGGGCCGCTTGCGGAACGGTTGGCGCTCGACGCCGAAAGGCTCGAGGGCTTCCGGCCGCATGACGCGAAGAGAACGGGTCCGAGCCCCGTTCCGGACGAAAGGTGAGTATGAGCGAGACGAACGATGCAACGCGCACTGGCCGCCCGGCGGGCAAGACGCTGTCGCTGAAGAAAACCGAAACTTCCACGGTGAAGCAGAGCTTCAGCCACGGGCGCACAAAGGCTGTGGTAGTGGAGAAGAAGCGCGCCCGCATGTCGCCGCCGTTGGGTGGCAAGCCTGCGGCACCCGAACGCAGTGCTGCGCCGGTTGCCGATGCTCGTCCGACCACGCCCGAACCGAGCGCGCCCCCGCGCGATTCCCATCGTCCCGGCGTGGTGCTGCGCCAACTGACAGATGAAGAGAAGGATGCGCGCTCCCGCGCCATAGCCGGCGCGCGCGTCGCGGAAGAAGACGCTCGCAAACGCGCCGAGGAAGATGCCAAGCATCGCGCGGTTGAGGAAGTAAGGCTCGCCAAGGAGCGCGCGGCCGCCGAGAAGCGCAAGGCGGAAGAAGAGGCGCGTAAGGCCGCCGACGAAGTGGCGCGCCGGCACGCCGAAGAAGAGGCGAACCGCCGCCTCGAGAAGACGGAAGAGCCTGCCGCCGCTACCGAAGGGGTGCGCCGCACTCGTCCGGTCGTGGAGGAAGAGGAAGAGGCGCCCAAGAAAGGCGGCGCCAAGGCGCCAGTCAAGACGCCTGCGCGCAAGGGCGAGGATACCCGCCGCCGCGGCAAGCTGACGGTAACCGCGGCCCTATCCGATAAGGACGAGCGCACGCGCTCGGTCGCCTCGTTCCGCCGCCATTTGCAGCGCGTCAAAGGGGCGCCTCAGCAGCCAGCCGGTCCCGCTGGCCCGCGTGAAGTCACCATTCCGGAAACCCTGACGGTCGCCGAGCTTGCCAACCGCATGGCGCGACGTTCCGTCGATGTCATCAAGGTAATGATGAAGAACGGCATGATGGCGACCGCAAACGATGTCATCGATGCCGATACCGCCGAACTGGTCGCGACCGAATACGGCCATACCGTCCGGCGTGTGGCAGAATCCGATGTGCTGGAAGGCTTGAAAGGCGCGGAAGATGCCGCGGGCAATCTTGTGGCCCGTCCGCCGATCGTCACCGTCATGGGCCATGTCGACCACGGCAAGACCTCACTGCTTGATGCGCTGCGTAAAACGGACGTGGTGGCCGGCGAGGCGGGCGGAATCACGCAGCACATCGGCGCCTATCAGGTGCAGATGCAGAACGGCGCCAGAATCACCTTCCTCGATACCCCTGGTCACGCCGCTTTCACGGCGATGCGTGCACGCGGCGCCAAGGTGACCGATCTCGTCATTCTGGTGGTAGCGGCGGACGACGGCGTGATGCCGCAAACCGTAGAAGCGATTTCGCATGCCCGCGCGGCGGGCGTTCCGATCATCGTGGCAGTCAACAAGATCGATAAGGCAGACGCCAATCCCACGCGGGTGAAGACCGAACTGCTTCAGCACGAAATCCAAGTGGAAGATCTTGGCGGCGAAACATTGAGTGTGGACGTGTCCGCGACCAAGGGCACCAATCTCGACAAGCTTCAGGAGACTATCCTGTTGCAGGCCGAAGTGCTCGATCTGAAGGCCAATCCGGACCGCCCCGCGGAAGGCGCCGTCGTGGAGGCCAAGCTCGATAAGGGCCGCGGGCCGGTGGCGACGGCGCTGGTACAGCGCGGCACGCTCAAAGTGGGCGACATTCTGGTTGCGGGTTCCGAATGGGGCCGCGTGCGGCTCTTGGTCAATGATCGCGGCGAGACGGTTCAGAACGCAGGCCCCGCCATGCCGGTCGAAGTGCTCGGCCTGTCCGGCGTGCCGGAAGCCGGCGACGAACTCGTCGTGGTGAGCGACGAAGCGCGCGCCCGCGAGGTGACGGAATACCGCGCCCGCAAGCGCCGCGAAACGCGCCAGAAAAATCTCGCGCGCCAGTCCATGGATCAGCTGCTCAAGACTCAGAAGGATGGTGAGAAGCGCTTGTTGCCGCTTGTCCTCAAGGCGGACGTGCAGGGCTCGGCGGAAGCGATTCAGGGCGCGCTGGCGAAGCTTGGCACCGACGAAGTAGGCGCCCAGGTTCTGCAGTCCGGCGTTGGCGGCATCACGGAATCGGACGTGATTCTGGCGCACGCAAGCGGTGCGGCGATCATCGGCTTCAACGTGCGCGCCAATGCGCAGGCACGCGATCGCGCCAAGCGCGATGGCGTCGAAATCCGCTACTACAATATCATCTACAACGTGGTAGACGACGTGAAGGCCGCGCTCACGGGCATGCTGGCCCCGGAGTTGCGCGAGAAATTTCTCGGCAATGCGGAGGTGCTGGAGGTGTTCGCCATCTCCAAGGTCGGAAAGGTGGCCGGCTGTCGCGTGACGGAGGGCGTGGTGCGCCGGGGCGCACGGGTGCGTCTGATCCGCGACAATGTGGTGATCCACGAAGGCGAGCTTTCCACGCTCAAGCGCTTCAAAGACGATGTGCGTGAGGTGCTGGCCGGTCAGGAGTGCGGGATGTCGTTCGCCAATTATCAGGACCTGCAGAAAGGCGATGTCATCGAAGCTTTCGAGGTCGAAACGATCCAGCGCGCGCTCTAACGCGCGCTCAGGAATCGCGTGCCCATGTCCGCCGCTTCGCCAGAATCTACGCGCCCCTCAGGGCAGCTACAGCAATATCTGCGAGATGTCGGGGCGTTGCTGCGCGCCGGAGATCGCCAGCGGGCTATCCGGCTGTCGGCGCAGGCAGTCGCCAGCGGCCATGAGCACATAAATCTACTGACACTGGCGGCCTATGAACATCTTGGGAGCGGACGGACTGAAGCGGCGCTGGCCTGTGCCAGTCGCGCGCGCGAACTTGGCCCGCGCGACGTAGACGCCCTGAATGTCCTGGGTTTGTGTCTTGTTGCCGCTGATCGCGGGCGCGGAGCCCTGCCGATTTACGATGCAGCCCTAAGACAGGCGCCAAACGCCGCGCATGTACATTACAACAAAGGGCGCGCGCTGGAAGATTTGAACGAAACCGCACACGCGCGCATCGCGTATGAACGGACGATTGCCTTGCAGCCGGCGCATTCCCAAGCGTTGACGCGGCTGGCAACTTTCGCGGCCCTCCGCGGTGACGCCATTACGGCCCGCAGCTACGCGCAGCGTGCCCTGCAGCTGGATCCGGGCAGTTCGGCCGCGGAGCTCGCGCTGGCGATGGCGGACATCGAGGAGAAGCGCTTCGACAACGCCATGACGCGGCTTGTGCCGCTGACGCGAAGCGAAAATCCCAGCGCAAGAAATCGCGCCATTGCGTTGAGCCTCCTGGGCGATGCGCTGGATGGGCTCGACCGGGTAACTGAAGCGTTCTCCGCCTATTCGGCTTCGAACGCACTGCTGCGCACAATCCATCAGCCGATCTATGGCGCGCAGGACATGGAAACTGCAGCGGAGCGCGTGTCGCGGATGGTCGGTTACTTTCACGATAATCCGCCGAAGCCAGATATGCTCGCGCCCGGTGGGACGTCGCCGGTCGGCATACATGTGTTTCTCATCGGCTTCCCACGCTCCGGCACGACACTGCTGGAACAGATTCTGGATGCGCATCCCGACGTGGAAACCATGACGGAGCGCGATTGCCTGATCGACGCGGCGAACGAGTTTCTGTTGCCGGGCGATGGGCTGCAAAGACTAGCCACGCTCCACGATACCGAAAGAAAGAAGTATCGGCAGGCCTATTGGCGCCGTGTTGCGGAATATGGACATACGGCCAGCCGCCCGGTGTTTATCGACAAGATGCCGCTGAACACGGTGCTTCTCTGCCTCATCGCACGGCTTTTTCCCGACGCGAAGATTCTGTTCGCACTGCGGGACCCCCGCGACGTCGTGCTCTCCTGCTTCCGGCGCCGCTTTGGCTTTACAGCGCAGATGTTCGAGCTGCTGACGCTCGAAGGTGCTGCACGCTACTACGATCTCGTGAGGCAATTGGGAGAGATTTGCGCGCCCTTGTTTGGGGAGAAGCTTCACTACCTGCGCTACGAGGACATGGTTCGCGACTTCGAGGGAGAGAGCGGAAAGACTTGCGCTTTCCTTGGAATTTCTCCGCATCGGAGCATGAGTGAGTTCGCGACGCGCGTTCGCGCAAAGGACATCAACACGCCGAGCGCGGGGCAGGTCGCGCGCGGACTCTACACCGAGGGCGTCGGGCAGTGGCGCCGATATGCACAGCAGCTGCAGCCGGTATTGCCGGTGCTTGCCCCGTGGATGGCACGCTTCGGGTATGGAGGACCGTGACGATGCGGAAATCTTCATCTGCCCACGATCGCGGACCTTCGCAGCGGCAGTTGCGGGTCGGCGAATTGTTGCGGCATTCGCTGTCGGAGATTCTCACCCGCGGCGAAGTGCGCGATCCCGATCTGGTAGGTGTGTCGGTGACCGTGACGCAGGTGAAGCCCTCGGGCGACATGCGGCACGCGACGGTGTTCGTGGAACCGCTGGGCGGCAAGAACGCGAAGCTGATCGTCGGCGCGTTGAACCGGCACAAAGGGTTCATTCGCGGACAGATGGGCAAAACCATCACGACCAAGTTCACGCCTGAGCTGCGATTCGTGGAAGACACCTCGTTCGCGGAAGCCGAGAAGATCGAGACCCTGCTCAAATCCTCGCGTGTTCAGCGCGACCTGACCGACGAGCAACCGGACGAGCGCGATGAGCCGTAAGCGCAAAGGCGCGGCCGTGCATGGCTGGGTCGTCCTCGACAAGCCGGAAGGCGTAACCTCGACTCAGGCCGTAGCGATTGTGCGCCGGGTGTTCGATGCGCAGAAGGCAGGTCACGCCGGCACGCTCGATCCGATGGCGACCGGTGTGCTCGCGGTGGCACTCGGCGAAGCGACCAAGACCGTGCCGTTCGCGATGGAAGCCGAAAAGACCTACCGCTTCACCGCCTGTTGGGGTGAAGGCCGCGACAGCGACGATGCCGAGGGCCGGATTACTGCGACATCTGCGGTTCGACCCTCGCGTGAGGACATCGCGGGAGCCTTGCCGCGCTTCCTGGGGCGGATCACCCAGGTGCCGCCCGCCTACTCCGCCATCAAGGTCCAGGGGGAGCGGGCCTATGATCTGGCTCGCGATGGAGAGGCGGTCTGCCTCGAGCCCCGCACGGTCGCCATCCAAGAGGCCGCCGTCATCGCCACCCCGGACCAAGACCACACCGAGTTCGAAATGCGTTGCGGTAAAGGGACTTACGTGCGGGCCTGGGTGCGCGATCTGGCGCTGGCGTTGGGCACGGTCGGGCATGTTTCGCAGCTCCGTCGCACGGCGATCGGCGGCTTCCAGGAAAAAGACGCAGTGCCACTGGAAACGCTACAGCGTTCTATGCATAGTCCCGCCGCTTTTGAGCACTTGAGGCCCATTTCGACCGCGCTGGACGGCATCCCGGCGCTGGCCGTCACGGGGCCGGATGCGGTCCGGCTGCGCAGCGGCAATCCGATCCTGATGCGGGCGAATCTGTTCGCGCGTCTCACGGAAGAAGCTGACAGCGACGATCTGCAAGGGCTCACGGTCTATCTCTCGACTGGGGATGGCGAGCCTGTAGCGCTCGCGGCCCTGCAAGCCGGAGAGCTGAGACCGTTCCGTGTCTTCAACTTTGGAACTGGATGATGACCGAATGACGATAACGACCGAACGCAAGCAAGAACTGATTTCTGAATACGGCGCCAAACAGGGCGACACCGGCTCTCCCGATGTGCAGGTGGCCGTGCTGTCCGAGCGCATCACCAATCTCACCGAGCATTTCAAGACGCATGTGAAGGACAACCACTCGCGCCGCGGGCTGATCAAGCTCGTGTCGCAGCGGCGACGCCTGCTCGATTACATCAAGGCCAGCGACGGGAAGCGGTACGAAGCGCTTATCTCCCGCCTGGGACTGCGGCGCTGAAACGCACCTTTCCGTGTTCGCAAGCAACTTCGCAGGTTCGCGAATGGTCGCGAGCCTGCATTACCCATTTCTTTGAGAGGATCTCGAAGGAAGGCCTCTGGGCAATCCGGCCCGGAGAAACGAAGGACGTAAACAATGTTCAATATCGCAAAAGAGGAAATTGAATGGGGCGGCCGCAAGCTCGTCCTTGAAACTGGCAAGGTTGCACGGCAGGCCGATGGCGCCGTCGTCGCGACATATGGCGAAACAGTCGTGCTGGCCACCGTTGTCGGCGCGCACGCGCCGCGGCCTGGAATCGATTTCTTTCCGCTCACCGTCAATTATCAGGAGAAGTATTTCGCGGCCGGCAAGATCCCCGGCGGCTATTTCAAGCGCGAAGGCCGCCCCACGGAACGGGAGACGCTGACCTCGCGTCTGATCGACCGGCCGATCCGGCCGCTGTTCGCCGAAGGTTATCGCAACGAGACGCAGGTGATCGTCACCGTGCTGAGCCACGACATGGAGAACGATCCGGATGTCGTGGCGCTCGTGGCAGCCTCCGCCGCGCTCACCCTTTCCGGCGTTCCGTTCATGGGACCGATCGGTGCAGCGCGCGTCGGCTTTATCGAAGGCGCCTACGTGCTCAATCCGCCGGTTGACCAGATGCCGAACTCGAAACTCGACCTCGTGGTCGCCGGAACAGCCGACGCCGTGCTGATGGTGGAGTCCGAGGCGCAGGAGCTGGACGAGCAGACGATGCTTGGTGCCGTGATGTTCGGCCACCGTTCCATGCAGCCGGTGATCGACGCCGTCATTCGCCTTGCCGAGAAAGCGGCGAAAGAGCCGCGCGACGTGCCGGTGAACGAAAACAAGCCGGTGCTCGACAAGATCAAGGCGTGGGCCGGCGCCGAACTGGCCGCCGCGTTCCAGATTCCGGAGAAGCATCTGCGTCGAGACAAAATCGCGGATGTCCGCGCCCGCGCCGCACAGGAGTTCGTCGGCGAAGACGAAGGCAAGCTCACGGAAGCCAAATTCAAGAATTTGTTTCATGATGTCGAAGCGGATGTGATGCGCAACGCATTGCTCGATACCGGCAAACGTATCGACGGTCGCGACACGAAGACCGTGCGCGCGATCACAGCGGAAGTCGGCATCCTGCCGCGCACACATGGTTCAGCGCTGTTCACCCGTGGCGAAACGCAGGCGCTCGTGGTGGCGACGCTCGGCACCGGCGAAGACGAGCAATACGTGGATTCTCTGGAAGGCACGTACAAGCAGCACTTCATGCTGCACTACAATTTCCCCCCCTATTCCGTCGGTGAGACCGGCCGTATGGGCGCGCCAGGGCGCCGCGAGGTGGGTCATGGCAAGCTCGCCTGGCGGAGCGTTCATCCCCTGCTGCCGAAGAAGGACGAGTTCCCTTACACGGTTCGCATCGTTTCCGAGATCACGGAGTCGAACGGCTCGTCGTCGATGGCGACGGTGTGCGGGACCTCGCTGGCGCTGATGGATGCCGGCGTGCCGCTGAAGCATCCCGTCGCGGGCATCGCCATGGGCCTCATCAAGGAAGGCGAGCGTTTCGCGGTGCTCTCCGACATTCTGGGCGATGAGGACCATCTCGGCGACATGGACTTCAAGGTGGCGGGCACCGATCAGGGCGTCACTGCGCTCCAGATGGACATCAAGATCACCGGCATCACCGAGGAGATCATGCGTGTCGCGCTCGACCAGGCGCATCACGGCCGCATTCACATCCTTGGCGAGATGGCGAAAGCCATCAGCCATGCCCGCTCACAGCTGGGCGAGCACGCCCCGCGCATCGAGCAGATCAAAATCCCGGTCGACAAGATCCGGGAAGTGATCGGTTCCGGCGGCAAGGTGATCCGCGAGATCGTCGAGAAGACCGGCGCGAAGATCAACGTGGAGGATGACGGCACCGTGAAGATCGCGAGCGCCGATGGCGATTCCATCCGCGCGGCGCTGAAGTGGATCAAGTCGATCGTGGCGGAACCGGAGATCGGCGAGATCTACGATGGCAAGGTCGTGAAGGTGATGGATTTCGGCGCCTTCGTGAACTTCTTCGGTCCCAAGGATGGCTTGGTACACATCTCGGAACTGGCGCCCAAGCGGGTAAACAAGACCAGCGATGTGGTGAGCGAGGGCCAGACCGTAAAGGTGAAGCTGCTCGGCTTCGACGATCGCGGCAAGGTGCGCCTGTCGATGAAGGCGGTCGATCAGGAAACCGGCGAGGACCTGAGCAAGAAGCAGCAGCCGCAGCCCGAGAGCCAGCAACAAGCAGGCTGAATATCAATCGGGCGCTCTCGTTCCGGGAGCGCCCGAAGCCGCCTTATGGTAATGGGCGATATGGAGACACCTGCGCCCACCGCCGCCATGCTTGTGATTGGAGATGAAATCCTCTCCGGCCGCACGCAGGATACCAACACCAACTACGTCGCACGATTTCTCGGGTCGCTTGGTATCGATCTGAAAGAAGCACGCGTGGTGCCCGACGTGGAGACGGAAATCGTTGCCGCCGTGAACGCGCTGCGCTCGCGGTACGACTATGTGTTCACCACCGGCGGTATCGGACCGACGCATGACGACATTACCGCCGATGCCGTGGCTCGCGCTTTCAACGTATCGATTGACTACCACCCTGAGGCGCTGGGCCTCATCGGCGCGCGCTACAAGCCCGGCGAGTTGAACGAGATGCGCAAGCGCATGGCGCGCATCCCGAACGGCGCCCGACTGATCTACAACAGCGTCTCGGCGGCGCCCGGCTTCCAGGTCGAAAACGTCTTCGTCATGGCCGGCGTGCCGATGATCATGCGGGCGATGCTGGAAGATGTCGCGCCCCGGCTGAAGCGCGGGCAGCCCGTGCATACCTCCACCGTAAGCGCCCCGGTGCCGGAGGGGCGGATCGCCGCCGCCCTGGCGGAAATCCAGCGGGCCCACGCCACTGTCGCGCTAGGGAGTTACCCGTATTACCGCGAGGACGGGTACGGGGTACAACTGGTTGTCCGCGGCCGGGATGTGGCCGAAGTGGATGGCGCGGCAAGCGAGATCGAAGCGGCCCTGAGGGGCCAGGGAGTCGATCCAATCCGCGAGAACGGCTAAACGCTTCGTTCTCATAAGCGCTTGATAGAACTCGCGAAACGGGGTGACAGGCACCTGGGAATGGGTTAAGCACGCTTGAGGCGCTTGCTTTTTGGCGCTTTTCTTCACCGGGGGGAGAACTCAAGCCGATTCCCGCGCACAGCGGTAAGGCTCATGGGACCGCAAGGTTCCGCAACAAAAACCCAAGGGCCGAATACAGCCCGCAAAGGTGGAGCGAAAAAATGACGGCAAAGCGGATCACGGCGGCAATCGCCGGAGGCGTGCTTGTGGGCATCGCCGGGGCGGCCGTGGCGGCAAACCTCGCGGCCACCAAGCAGAGCGATTTCTTCGCCGGCGGCAAGCATCAGTTCTATGTGTGGTGTGCAGGCGGCTCCGATTACACGGCGACCGCCACCGGCAAGAACGCCGAAGACGCACAGATGAAGCTTTACAATGCCAACAAGGCGCACGGCAGGATGACCTGCTGGCCTGTCTGGCAGGGCCGGGTTCCGGCTTAATTCCGGACGAACCCGATGGGCGAAAACGGCCGCCTCGTGCCGCCGTTTTCATTTTTCGAGCTTGAGCTCGCGAGCTTCGAGCGCGAGGCGGGCCTTCGCCGTGGCATCGCCTTTCAGCGCGACGCGGGCATTGGCGAGCGCTTGCCTCGCTTTTGCCGTATCGCCCAGCACAGTGTAGGCGCGGATAAGCCGCTGCCAACCGGCGGGATCGTTCGGCTGCGCCTTCAGGCGGGCGGCGAGCGAGGCGACCATTCCCCCAATATCTGGCGTTGCTTCGGAGCTGCCGGACAGTATCGCGATCTGATCGAGGAGCTGCGCACGCCACGGCGCATTTGGCGGTGCATCCGCCAACAATCCATTCCAGAGCGCGAGCGCATGCGCGCTATCGCGGCGCGAGGCGTAGGCCAGACCAAGATAGTATCGCGCGGCAAAATCCTTCGGATTGCCAATCAGCGCCAGCCGGAAGGCATCTTCGGCATCCGATGTCACGGCGCCACCGGCGGACTGCGTGAGCGCTTCGCCATAGGTTGAATAGAGCTCTGGCTTCTCATGCGCGGGCGCCACGGCGATGCCGCGGCGGAACGCGGCGGCTGCATCGCCTGCATCGCCCAACGTGAGATAACCCCGTCCGAGCAACGTCCAGCCGCGCGGATCAGTCGGATGAGCACGCACACGTTGCGCCAGCACCGCGATCAGTCCGCGCAGGTCGTGTGATGAGGGGCCCGTGACCGCCCGCGCCGCCAAATTCGGTTCTCCCAGCATCAGATAGAGCCCGCCGCCGATGCCGAGCACGAGTGTGGCGAGTGCGCCCGCGAGAAGCGCGCGCGCAGGTATCCCCTGCTCTCC
Organism: Rhizomicrobium sp.; assembly: GCA_036488975.1. GTDB lineage: Bacteria > Pseudomonadota > Alphaproteobacteria > Micropepsales > Micropepsaceae > Rhizomicrobium. The sequence goes on from DASXGS010000015.1 coordinate 13,659, forward strand.
CCGATGCAGAATGGGCCAGCAGACGAACGCGGCAGCCGCCAACGCCATGAGCACGAACACGCAGATCGTGACGATCATGCCCGAGCCGTAGCACGGGCACCGCCAGCAGGCGAAGAAGGTTCAGGTGGCTCGCATTGGAACGGGCGTGGTGGGCCTGCTATGCCGGGTGCGAAGTAGTCGAGGAGAGCTTAGCGGCGATGGCCGTGATCCCATTTGCCGGCAATCCGCTCGATCGCGCCAGCGACAAGCGCAGCGATGCCGAATGGATCGGGGCGCTGCGGCGCGACCCGGACTCGCTGGTGTGGCCGCTGTGGCGTTTGCAGCCGTTTCTGCTGGGTCCGGAAAATCGCGATGCGGGCTCGGTGGAAGCAGCATATCTGCGCCCGGGCCTCGCGGAAGAGATTGCCGGACCGGACCCGATTTCAATTTTCCTTGGGCTGGACGAGGGCCGTGCGGTGTTCGCGCTCGACATTTCAGCGTCGAATGCGCCGGCAGACGAATGTCCGCTCGCCGGACTTGGCCATTTCCGCGATGCGCGCACCGCGGCGCAGCTTCTGCCGCTGAAGGACGCCGCCATTCTCGGGCAGGCCAAGGCGCTGATCGATTGGCACCAGCGCCACGGCTTCTGCCCCAATTGCGGCGCA
>DASXGS010000060.1:0-8256 GCA_036488975.1 Rhizomicrobium sp.
AGCCATAGGGCCCAATCGGGATCGTCCAGAATGGCGGGCATGCGGTCGCTGACCGGCGCGACCAGTGCGCTCGCCGGCACCGTGACCATCACGCCGCAGAACATCGGGTCGCGTGCGCCGTCCATTTCATAGCCCTGCCACAGGAAGGCGAAACCGCGCGGAATGCCATCGCATGGATCGATGGTCCACTGCTCCGTCTTGCCGTTCGGCAGATCGAGTCCTTCGTTGAACGTCTTCATCACCACGATGCCGCGGCGGCCGGCGTTGAACAGCGGCGCAAAGGCGGGCGTCGTATCGATCGTTTCAGCGCGCGCGTGGATGTGTTTCGGCGTCAGGAAATTGTTGAGCGCAGGCAGCCCCCAGCGCATCGGCACGATGCACCGCCGCTTCGCTGCGGCGTCGTAGACAATGACCGGCAGCATGGTCATCGGCCGGTAGGTGACCGCCTCGTCCGCTTCGGATGCCGGCGCAAAGCCCGCCGAGAACGACACCACGCGTCGCCACGAGGCCATCGCGGTGAATTTCCCGCACACGCCCTGTCAATCTCCCGCGCCGGCGTAGAGCTGTTCCCTGTCATGGCCTTTATGCGCCGTGGCGCCCGCGCGGCGCGAACGCCGGCGCCGCTTCGCGCTGTGCCCGATCTCGCGCGCAAAAAGGTGTACGCCGGAAATGAGCATCAGAAGCGCGAGCAACCCAATGGCGATGATCGCCATGGCCAGCAATCCATACTTGATTTCCACGAAGGTCAGGGACATGCGCTAGAAACTCCGAGCGTTGTACTAGGGGACGGGTGCATAATGCCTGTTGCCCTCATCGATGCTTTGGCCGCCGCCGTTCGCGCGATTTCCGTTGGCTCAGGCTGAACACATTGCGTGTGTCGTGCGCCTTCGAGATTCTGCCCTTGCGCACCAGCCGCCATAACTTGTTCTGAATCGTCCGCCGCTTTTCGACGAGTCCGAAGCCGCGGTAGAGGCCGATCAGAATCTGGTCGAGATCGGCCGATCCGTTGCAGGCGGCGAGCACCGCCACGATCTGCCCCTCCAATTGATCGGGCTGGCGATGGCGCAGCTCTTTCAGCAGGGCGGGCGGCAGGTCGCTTTGCGCAGCGGGAAAATTTGTGCCCTCAGCAGTCTGGCCCTCTATGCCAAGCAGCGCGCCGAGTGATGCAGTATGGGTAAGCCAACGCTCACAGCGGCCACGCTCCTCCGCAGAAATTCCAGGCCGCTGATGGGCGTCTCGCAGGCTGGCCGCAAGCTCTGCCAGAAACGCGAGATGATCCTGTTGTACTGCCGGCAGAGCCATGCGCGTCCCCCACACGGGTAGTGGCGCGTGTTTCTTGCAGATTTTTCAGGTAAGCGCAATCGTTTCGGCGTTGTTTCGGCGTATTTCGGCGGTGATTTGACAGATTTGTCACGCAGTCGCTTTTTCAGGTCTGACCCGGCGCCGCGCCGCTTGAAGGCCCTCACGTGGCAGAGTAAAACCCGGACACCAAAGGGATTTTCCGGCGCCCGCCGGCAAGAAAGAGCTGGGGTAATGTTGCTGAGGAAGCTTTGCGCCGCGGGCCTGCGTGCGGCTGCTATCGTGGCGCTCTCATTTTGCGCCGTTGTCCCATCCGCCACCCTCGCGCAAAACAGCCCCCAGGTTCAGAGCATCCTGAACGCCATTGGCGGCCAGCCTTCCGCGTCATCCGGCTCGACTTCGTCGATGCCCACTTCTTTGGGAGTGCCACCCTCCGGAGTGCCTTCGCAACCAGCGATGCCCACGCAAACCGTTGTGGCGCCGGCTACTTTGCCGGGAACAACGCAGCCGCAATCGCACCTCGAGCAATTGTTCTCGCAGCGCGCCGGGCGTCCGCTGACGCAATTCGGCTACGACACCTTCGGGGTTGGCAGCAGCGTAACCACCTCGCAGGTCGGCGCGCTCCAGGACAGTTACATTCTTGGTACGGGCGATCAGGTCAATGTCGTGCTGCGCGGACACGAAAACACCGCCTATACCGCCACGGTCGATCGCGAGGGCCGCATCATCGTCCCCGAATTGCCGCCGATTGCGGCCGCGGGCCGCACCTTTGGCGACGTTCGCCGGGAGCTGGAGCAGCGCACCGCGAAACAGCTGATCGGTACACAGTCCTTCGTCTCGATCGGCAGCGTGCGGCAGATCGCGGTGCTGGTCAGCGGCCAGGTTGCAGCGCCGGGCGTGCGCACGCTTACGGGCCTGAACACGCCGATCGATGCCATTTTGCTGTCGGGCGGAATCAAGAAAACCGGTAGTCTGCGTGACGTGATTCTGGTGCGCGGCCACCGCGAAATCCGCATCGATCTTTACGCCATTCTGGCCACCGGCGGTTATGCGTCCATGGGAGCGCTCACCGAAGGCGACCGCATCATCGTGCCGTCAATCGGACAGACCGTGGCCATCGCAGGCCTCGTGAAAAGCCCCGGTATCTTCGAACTCGCGCCGGGTGCCAAAGCGATCACCGAAGAGTCGCTCGTCGCTCTTGCGGGCGGCTCGGAAATCGCGGGCGCGAAGCGGCTCAGCAAGCTTGAGCTGCTGCCCGATGGCCGCACCCAGATGGTGCCCGTGAGCGCGCGCGGCATTGTTCAGGCCGGAGAAGTCTTGTTCGTGGACTTCGCCCGCTCCGCGCAGAACGGTGTCATTACGCTTGCGGGCGAAGTGTCGGTGCCCGGCACGCGCGCGCTGAGCGAGGCGCCATCTATCTCGAAGCTGATCCGCGACGCGGACGATCTGACACCGCAGTCTTACACGCTCTATGGCGTCGTGGTGCGCCGGGAGCCGAAATCGAATTTCCAGGAAGTCGTGCCGTTCTCGATCGAGCGCACCTTTCAGGGCAAAGAGGATGTGAAGCTCACCGACAATGATTTTGTTTATGTGTTCAATCAGTCGGAGATCGCGACGTTGGCCGCTGCGGCCAGTGCAGCCCTCGGTGGCACATCGTCAGCGTCGCAGAATCCGTTAGCCACATTCAAGTCATCCTCCTCGAACGGCTCGGGTGGGTCATCTGCTCAAGGTAGTAGCCAGAACCAGCCAAATTCGTCCGGGTCCGGGTCGACGGGCAGTGCTGCGGCCCCGGCGGGTGGTCCGACCGCAGCAGGTGGCGTAACCGTGGCTGCTACGCCACTCACGCAGTCACCGAGCGCAACGGCTGCGGCACTGCAGGCGGCCAACGCGCCCGTTCAGGCAGCGCCCACCGCGCCCACCGCGTCGCTCTCCAGCACCAATGCGCCCGTGGTGGGAATCGCGCAGGCGCAAGCGACAGAAGGGGCGACCGGCGGAGCGGCCGGCACTGTCGCAACGAACAGCGGAAAGCCGGCCGCCGTGTCGCTCGATCAAATCTCGGCAAATCTAGGCATTCCGACCATCGAACTGGTGAATTCCGCACGCGATTATCTCGTCACCGTCAATGGCGAGGTGCGCAATCCAGGTTCGTATCTGGCGGTGGGCGACACGAGCCTCGCCTCCCTCATCGCGGCGGCCGGCGGCGTGCAGCGCGAAGCCGATTTGTCGGCCGTCGAGATCACCTCCACACTTATCGATCCTACCACAGGGACGTCCCGCACCGTGCGCAACTCGCTGCGCGTCACGGGAAATGATTTTGCGAGCATTTCGCTCAAGCCCTTCGACAGCGTGCGCCTGCGCCCCGTGTTCTCCGACCGGAACGGTGAGACCATCACCGTCCTTGGGCAGGTGCGCTATCCGGGCACCTTCGACATCACGCGCGGCGAGCGGCTTTCCTCGGTGCTGGCGCGCGCCGGCGGACTGACGGACGAGGCCTATCCGTTCGGCGCGGTGTTCACGCGCCAAAGCGCAGCGATCCAGGAATCGGACGGCAATCAGCGAACCTCGCGCCTACTCGAGGATAATATCGCCACCGCTGCCACGCTCCCTGCGACCTTGATCAATTCTTCCGGGCTTTCCTACGTGGAGCAGATCGCGCAGGCGTTGCGCAGCGCACCGGCGCTCGGCCGCATCTCGGTCACCGCCGATCCGGTGATTCTTGCCACCAAGCCGGAAGACGACATGCTGCTGGAATCCGGCGACACGATCTACATTCCCAAGCGGCCCTCAACCGTTACCGTCACCGGTGAAGTGCTGAACAACGGCGCGTTCGCCTACAAAGCGGGACTTACGGTTGAAGACTACGTCCGGCTGGCCGGCGGAGAGAACGGTTCGGCCGACGATGGTTTGACGTTCGTCGTCCTGCCTGACGGCACCGCGCGTCCTGCCGGAAGCAGCTGGTTCAGCTTCGGTGGCGGACGCGAAGTCCCGCCGGGCTCGATGATCGTGGTGCCGCGCGATCCCACGCCGTTCAACTGGATGGAATTCGCGATCAACATTTCGGATGTCGTGAGCAAGCTCGCGACCACTGCGGCGGCGCTGGCGGTCATCAACAGCAAATAGTGCGGAGCTTTTTTAGCGGGGGCTGGGCCTGCATACCATCCGGATCTGTTCCAGCATCTGCATGGCCAGAGTCTCGCGGTCGAAATCCTGTGCCAAGGCCAGCGCACCGCGGCTCATCCGGGCACGCAGTTCCGAGTCGCGGCGCATCATTTCGACAGCAGCCGCCAGGGCTTCCGGATTTTCCGGCGGTACCACCAGTCCTGCGCCGTAGTGCTGCACGAGATCGGCGGACGCGCCCTCGGCGCTGACGATCATCGGCTTGCCCATGGCCGCCGCCTCAAAAATCTTTCCGGGAAGGGTGATTTCGATCTGATCGGTCCGCTTCAGCGGGATGAGAACCGTGTCGCACGCTGCCAGATGGTCTGCCGCCACGTTCAGGGGCACCAGCCCTATGAAAGTGATGTTGTCGAGATTGAGTTCACGCGCGCGCGCCATCACCGCCCCGCGGCGCGCGCCTTCGCCGACAAGAAGAAAATGCACGTTGCCGCCTTGCAGCGTTGCGGCCGCCTGCACCACCACTTCGAGACCTTGCGCCATGCCGTGGGTGCCGACATATCCGGCCACGAACTTGTCGCCTAGCTCGAGTGCTTCGCGCACCTGTTCTCCATTCGCGGCGCCGATGCGCCGCCGGTCCACGCCGTTCGGCACGACGCCGATCTTGTCCGGCGGAACGCCCCGCGCAACGAGCCGGTCGCGGATGCCGTCGCTCACGGCGACCACGCGGGTGGCCCGACGATAAAGGTGATGCTCGAGCCGCTGCAGGATCCGGATAAACAGGTTGTCCTGCATCACGCCGACCGAGACGATCGAGTCCGGCCACAAATCCCGCACCTCGAAAATCCATGGCTTGCGCTTGGCCGCGGAAAGGCAGCGGCCCGCGAGGCCGGTCAGGAGCTGCGGCGAGGTCGCCACGATTACGTCGGCCTGCTGGAACAGTCCCGCCATGAAGCCACTGACGGCAAAGCTGAGGAAGTCGAGGGAGCGCCGCAGCACCCCCCGGTTGGGCGCAAGCAGGGTCCACACGCGCACCACATCAATCCCGTCCAGAGTTTCACGCTGATATGGCCGGTTCCGATAGGGTGGCAGTGGCCGGCCGGTCGGAAAATTGGGAATTGATGTCAAAACTGTGACGCAAACTCCGGCCTCTACCCAACGCCGGGCATGCTCATAGGCCCTGAGCGCCGGACTGTTGATTTCCGGAACGAAGTTATCGGTCAGCAACAGGACGCGCATATTTGAGGAAAGGCCTGAGCGCTGGACCGCCAATGGGACGGAAGCGGCGGACAAATAGCGATCAAAAGAGGTGACGTGGTGTGCTTTCCTGCCCCTTCCGTGGCGAATTGGCAATACCGGGGCAATTGGTCATGTCCGCAGTGCGAATCGCCTGTTGCCCGGTCCAATGGGCCTTGTTAGTGTCTGACCAGCGAGTAATGGGGGTTCAGAAATTTGGACCAGAGTTCGGAGCAAGAGGCTCTTGCGGGCCCTATCGTTGCGTCGGCTCTGGGCCGTCCCAAGGTTGCAGCGATTGGTTGCGGTCAGTGGGGCCGGAATATCGTCCGCAACCTGTCCCAACTCGGCGCCCTGACTGCGGTTAGCGACCTTTGCACCAACACGGCATCGGAATTCTCTTCGCGGTACGACGTACCGGCCCGGCGCTTCGAAGAATTGCTCGAGGACTACGATATCGAGGCGGTGGCGATTGCCACGCCAGCCGCCTTGCATGCCGTCCACACGCGAAAAGCACTCGAAGCCGGCAAGCATGTGTTCGTCGAGAAGCCCCTCGCGATGAGCGTGCCCGACGGACAATTGCTTTCCAATATCGCCCGCGATCGGCAGCGGGTGCTGATGGTGGGGCATGTGCTCCGCTATCATCCGGTTGTGCGCAAGCTGCTGCAGGAAGTCCGCTCGGGCCGGCTGGGCACGGTGCGCCACATCTATTCGCGCCGGCTGGGCTTGGGGAAGTTTCGCACCGAAGAAGATGTTCTGTGGTCGTTTGCGCCGCATGACGTCTCGATCATTCTGGCTATCTTCAATGCGATGCCGCAGCGGGTTTCTGCCCATGGCCGCCCAATTCTGAACTCGCATATTGCAGACATCGCGCGTCTCCATCTGGATTTCAATGACGGCGTCACCGCCGACGTCGCGGTCTCGTGGCTCAATCCGGTGAAAGAGCACAAACTCGTGCTTATCGGTTCGCGGGCGCAGGCGGTGTTCGATGACACGCTGAGCTGGCCCGAGAAGCTGCAGATTTTCGATCACGGCATTGATGTATCATCCGGCGCGGTGCGCGTGGTGCGGGCCGAACCGGTTCTGGTCCGCGTCGACGAGCGCGAGCCCCTGCGCGAGGAATGCGCCCATTTCCTCTCTTGCGTCGCGGGCAGCAAGCGCCCGCGCACCGATGGCTTGGAGGCGCTGCGCGTCTTGCGGGTCCTCGAGGCCGCCGCGAATTCCATGGCGCTAGGCGGCGAAACGATTCCAACCCGCGGCACCGGTGTGTTGAACACCTCGGTGAACTGACGGACAATCCCGTTATCCGTATCTCACTCCGCGCGTTTGCAGGCGCGGTCTTCGGGTCGGCCGTCCGATGAACATCTGCATGATCGTGCACAACAACGGCACGCGGGACGGCCGCGTGATGCGGGAGGCGCACAGTCTTCAGGCGGCCGGTCATGTGGTCACGGTGGTCGGGGTTCCGGAGGGCAATGCGACCGCGCCACTTGAGGTCTTGGACGACGGGATCACCGTGCACCGGGTGCAATGGCAGGAGCGGGCACGGCAGCGCCTGCGCCGGTCCGCCCTGCTGCGCGGCCCGCTTTTTCTCGCGTTGTTCGCGGGGGGTGCCTATCTGCTGTATCGCTTGGTTGCCTGGCTTGCCCGGCCGGCCGGACCCGTGGCGGCGGCATGGGAGCTCGCCTCCGCCAATGGCCATCGCCGGCTCGCCGGCACCGCCATCCTCGTGTTGGCAACAGTGGCGCTGGCCGGGATGGTGGCCGCGGCAATGGCGGCGATCGTCCGCGCCTGGCAATATCGCGCCGGGACGAGAGATCGGATCCGCCGCGCGGTAGTCGCCGGCGAACCCTGCCCGACCTCGCGATTTCCCGCGATCGGCTCCCTCATTCCGAATTGGATGCCGGATTGGCTGCTGGAAATCGCGGTCGAGCCGCTCGACTGGCTGGGCGCCAAGACCGGGCGCTTTTCCATGTATCGCTATCGCTCGGAAGAACTGGCGGCCGCCGCGATTCGCCTCACGCCGGATATCGTGCACTGCCACGATTGCGCGGCGTTGCCGACCGGATGGCTGGTGAAGAAAGCACTCGGAATTCCACTCGTCTACGATGCGCACGAAATCTACGAAGCGGTCGCCGCGCGGAGCTTCGGCGTCACCCATTATTTCGCGCGCGTCCACCAGAAGTACCTGCGCCATGTCCAGGGCTTTGTGGCGGTGAACGACAGCGCGGCCATATACTACGCCCATGCTTTTCCGACGGCACCGCGCGCCGTGGTGATCCGCAACGCAACGGCGGTCCACACACCAACCGCGCCCTACGATGGCCGTCTGCATCGTGCAGCGGGCCTGCTGCCGGACCGGAAGATCCTTCTCTATCAGGGCGGCTTCACCGCCCATCGGGGCCTGGAGACGCTGGTGCGCGCGGCGGCGCTGCTGCCGGAAGACTGGTCGCTGGTGATGATGGGGTGGGGCGCGCTTACGGGCGAACTCAAGCGCATCGCATCGGAAGCCGGAAGCGCGGCCCGCGCGCACATCATACGGGCGGTTCCGGCGGCGGAATTGCTGGAATGGACTCAGGGCGCCACCGCTGGCATCGTTCCGTATGAAGA
>DASXGS010000116.1:0-4516 GCA_036488975.1 Rhizomicrobium sp.
AAACACATTCGCCCCGGTCGCCTCCGCCACAAGTCCGCGCCAGTCGTACATCAGAGCATCGTGATAGCCCTGAGCCTCCGCCTTGTGCTTGGAAAGCGTGCAGATCATGTACAGCCCTGCCGCCTTGGATTTGTAGGGGATGGTCTCCGGCGACGGCCGCTTCCAATTGGAAATCGTGAGCCGGATACCCTTCATCTTCAATTTGGGATCGAAATACGACGGCCACTGCCATACGGCTATCGACACATGGATGTGCGATTTCGGAGCCGCAACGCTCATCTGCTCGCTGCCCCGGAAGACCACAGGGCGCACATAGGCGTCGTCGAAGCCTTGCGCGTTGGCCACCTCAACAGTGGCGCGATTGATCTCCTCCTCCGTATACGGAATTTCCATATCCAGGATGCGCGCCGATTCGAACAGCCTAGTGGTGTGCTCGGCGAGCTTGTAAATGCGACCGGAGTAGACCCTCTCGCCCTCGAACACGCTGGAGGCGTAGTGTAATCCGTGCGTCAGCACGTGTACGTTGGCTTCGCGCCAGGGCACCAGCCGGCCGTCGAACCAGATGAAGCCATCGCGCTTGTCGAAGGGGATAATGTCAGCCATAAGTTTCCTCACCGCGGATCGCGCATGCATCCGGTCAGACTTGTCCGCCCGCAGGGGCAACGAGTACATCTTCCACCATGGCGGACCGGAGACATGCAGGCCAGCGCCACGCGAGCTGCCTATATCCTCGCGGGCAGTCGCTTAGGCAAGCGGCTGTCGCCCTTTTGGTTGCATATCTGGGGCTAGCGCAACGCTCGGCTCGGGAAATTTCAAGCTCGGCGGAAATTGGGACATGAGCGCGCTCCCGGTGACGGCCGATTCGCACATTTTGGTCGTGGACGACGATGAGCGCCTGCGCGGTCTGCTGCAACGTTATCTGACGCAAAGCGGCTTCAGGGTGACGGCTGCGCCTGGCGCGGAAGACGCCCGGTCGCTGATGAAGAGCATGGCTTTCGATCTCCTGATCGTGGACGTCATGATGCCGGGTGAAAGCGGGATCGAGCTGACCCGCAGTGTGCGTGCGCAATCCCAGGTTCCAATTCTGATATTGACGGCCCGCGCGGAAGCCGAAGATCGCATTGAAGGCCTGGAGAGCGGGGCGGACGATTACTTGCCCAAACCGTTCGAACCACGCGAGCTGGTGCTGCGCTGCGCCTCGCTTCTCCGCCGCGCCGCGCCGCCTCCGCCTGCGCATCGCGAAGTGAAGATGGGCGAAGCGGTGTTCGATCCCGACCGCGGTGAACTCCGGCGCAAGGGAAAACCGGTGCGGCTCACCAGCTCGGAAGCCGCCTTGCTGAAGTTATTCGCGCAGAACGCCGGCCGACCGTTTTCGCGGACCGATCTTTGCACGCGGTTGGGCGTCAGTCTCGAACGGTCTATCGACGTGCAGGTAACGCGGCTCAGACGCAAGATCGAGGAAGATCCGAAGCTTCCGCTTTACCTGCAAACGGTGCGCGGCATTGGCTATGTGCTGGTGCCGGACCGGGTGGCGTAGTCGATGTTCCGTCTGCATCCCTTCCGGGCACTGAGGCGCATGCTGCCGCGCGGCCTGTTTGGCCGGTCGCTCATCATCATCGTAACTCCGGTTGTCATTCTTCAGGGCATCGTCACCTATGTGTTCTTTGAGCGCCACTACGATGTGATGCTCACCCGCATGGGCCGCGGTGCCGCGGCCGATGTCGTGTTTCTCACCAATCTGGAAGAGCGGTATTCCCGCAAGCCGGAGCGGAAAGCGCTCTTGGATTTGGCCGCAAAAAGTCTCGGCTATGAGATTGCCGTTTTTCCAGGCCGGCACCTCGATCGGCCCTTCCGCCACGAAAATGCAACCCTGAAGGACGCGCTGACCACCATGTTCGAGCGGCAGCTGGGCGAGGCGCGCCGCTTCACCTCCCGCTATATCGGTTCGTCCGTCGAGGTGAATGTGCAGGCGAAGGATGGCGTCATCAAGATCGTTATTCCTCGCCAACGCCTCGTCGCCTCGAATGTGGATGTGTTCATTCTATGGATGGTGGGTGCCTCGTTGGTGCTGCTTGCCGTGGCGATCCTGTTCCTGCGGAATCAGGTTCGGCCGATAGAGCAGCTCGCCTTTGCGGCGGAAAGCTTCGGGAAAGGCCGCACTGTGCAGGACTTCAAGCCTTACGGCGCGAGCGAAGTGCGGCGCGCCGCGCAGGCGTTCATCACCATGCGCGAGCGGATCGAGCGATATGTCAGCCAGCGCATGGAAATGCTGGCCGGTGTCAGCCACGATCTGAAGACGCCGCTCACGCGGCTCAAGCTGGAACTCGCCATGATGGACGACAGCGCGGAGGTGCGTGCGCTTCAGCAGGACGTGGCCGAAATGGAGCACATGCTGGACGAATATCTCGACTTCGCGCGTGGTGAGGGAGGTGAAGAGCCACAAACCACCGACTTGGGCTCGGTCGTTCAAGAGGCAGCCGCTGCTGCCGCGCGGGCCAGAGGCGCAAACGGCGACCGTCTGAACGTCGTGGCAGCCTCGGGCATTGTTCTCTCGGTGCGCAGAAATGCACTCAAGCGCTGCGCCACGAACCTGATCGACAATGCGCTGAAGCACGGCAGGCACGTTGACGTGGCACTCAACCGCAATGCGCATGATGTGATGATTCAGGTGGATGACGACGGACCGGGCATTCCGGAGGCGCGGCGGGAAGAAGCGTTTCGGCCGTTTCACAGGCTGGACGAAGGCCGCAATCTGCAAACCGGTGGCTCCGGCCTCGGCCTGGCGATCGCGCGCGACATTGCGCGGGCCCATGGCGGTGAGATTCTGCTGGGCGAAAGCGCGACGGGCGGTCTGCGCGCCGCGATCCGTTTGCCCGTTTAGTTAATGATGGATCAGGACGGCCGTTTGAACCGGCACAGGCTCGCGTGTCGTGGGCTTGGCGGAAAGCCGCGCGCCCGATGTTTGCTCCGCTTCTGCCACCCGCACGCTGAGGCGCGCATCACCGGCGAGGTTGGGCGCCAGCGCGCGACGGGACCTCGGTGCATCCACTAGCAGCGAGGCAACCTGATTGGCATCAAGCCCGCTGCCCGTAATCACCACCACCATATCCTGACTTGGAACCACCGCGATCCTCTGCCCTCCATGGCCGTTGGCTTCGATGTCCGGCGGCCCACCTGAGTGTCCGCGTTCCGGATACACCCACATGCCGTATCCGTAAGATACGCCCGGCTCAACCTGCGCGTGCGGCCTGAAGGCTGCCCGGAGATAGGAGGCGGGCACGAGAGGCCGCCCCTCCCATTCACCGCGGTGCAGCCACAGATAACCGAGCTTCGCCATGTCGCGGGGCTGCAATTTGAGATCGGCAAAACCATGGCTGTTGCCGTCACCATCCGCGGGCCACACGACGTGCTCGATACCGAGCGGCGCGAACAATTCGCGCTCGGCAAGTGATGCCGCGTTTTCTCCGATGGTGCGCGTGAGGGCCGCGGAAATCACCTGCATGTTCCCGGCGCAGTAGGCAAAGGTGCGGCCCGGAGCCGCGGTCACCGGACGTTCCAATGCAAACGATGCCCAATGCAGGCTCTGCTCCATCTGTTGTAGAAAATTGCGGCCGGAAGCCGGATCGACGCCGCAATCAAGGCCGGACGTCATGCTGAGCATTTCACCGAGTGTGATGTCGCTTTTCCAGGCATCGAGTTGGGCAATCGCATCCGGATAGAGAGCAAGCACCGGCGTATTTAGATCCACAAAGCGCTGTTCGCCGATAGCGATGCCGACCACAGTCGAAAGCACACTCTTGGTGATGGACGCTACATCATGCAGCTGATTGTCGGCGAAGGGATGGAAATAGGCATCCAGTACGATCGCGCCGTGACGCTCGACGAGGAGACTGTGCACAGGCAAATGGCGGGCCTGGATCGTATCCATCGCATCGGCAAGAACATCCGAATCGAGGCCCTGTGCTTCCGGGGTCGAAACCGCCCAGCCATTCGTCGGCCAGCGAGACCGCAGGCGAGATTTGAGTGTTCGGAACTGCGTGCTGTCCGCCGCCTGGGGCATGATGGCAAGTCCGGCAGAGGGCAGGAAAGCGGCCTCCGCGTATAGCTGCCCCGGTTCGGCAAGAGCCGCCGATCCCGACAGCACGCCCGCTACACACATGACCAATAGCGACTGCCGCCAGGTAGCGGCTGCACGTCCTGCCGACCACACCATGACTCGCCCTCACGACACCCGAGGCGGCGGGGTTTGCCCCTGTCCGCCCCAGTGCAGCCCAGTTCGCGCCACGCCCCTTGCCGGCGAGTGAAAGGAAAACCATCATTTGTATGGAGTTGGCGCAGGCGGCGTGCGACGGCGCTTTGGCTTGTAAACGCCGTTAACGGATTACCTCGTCCTGCCCTCTACTTTTCCAGAAAAAGTGCAGCGCGAGATTGATGCCGCGCCCTTCTAGAGTCGATCTTGCCGCGGGCTAATGTTGGCGGCCGGAGCCGGGCTCAGTTTGCTTACGGTGCTTTTCCG
>DASXGS010000130.1:0-9566 GCA_036488975.1 Rhizomicrobium sp.
GGAGCGCAATTCTCACGCGGATCGCAAGACGATGAAAATTACGGTTGAACGCGGCGCTTTCCTGAAGGCGCTTTCGCATGTGCAGAGCGTGGTCGAACGCCGCAACACCATTCCCATTCTGTCGAACGTGATGATCGAAGCCGCGAAGGGGCGGCTGAAGCTCACGGCGACCGATCTCGACATCGAAATTGTGGAAGCGCTCGATGCCGACGTGCTGCGCAACGGCGCGGCCACCGCGCCGGCGCACATGCTCTACGACATCGTGCGCAAGCTTCCGGAAGGCGCGCAGGTGCAGGCCGAGTTGCTGACAGCGGAGGGGGGGCGGCTGGCAGTGTCTTCCGGCTCGGTGCGGTTCGAGCTTGCCTGTTTGCCGAAAGAGGACTTCCCGCAGATGGCGGCCGGTGCGCTGCCGCACAAATTCCGCATCGCATCCGACGATCTCAAACGGCTGATCGACAAGACGAAGTTTGCAATCTCGACCGAAGAAACCCGCTTCTACCTGAATGGCATCTATCTGCACGCCGCGAAAGACGGCAAAGCCCGCACGATGCGCGCGGTGGCGACGGACGGTCACCGCCTTGCGCGCTTTGAGCTCGATCTGCCGGACGGTGCCTCGGACATGCCGGGCATCATCGTGCCGCGCAAGACGGTGACAGAATTGCGCCGTCTGCTCGACGATACTGAAGATGCCATCGACGTGTCGCTGTCGGACACCAAGATCCAGTTCGTTTCCAGCGGCATCGAGCTGACCTCCAAGCTGATCGACGGAACATTCCCGGACTACCAGCGGGTCATACCCGCCAACAACGACAAAGTGCTGTCGCTCGAGGCGAAGGAATTCTCCCAAAGTGTCGATCGCGTCTCCACCATTTCGGCCGACAAGACGCGTGCGGTGAAGCTCAATATCGGCGCCGACAAGGTAACGTTGTCGGTGGTCAATCCCGATTCCGGCACGGCCACGGAGGAGCTGGGCGCCAGCTATTCCGCGGCGCCGATCGAGATCGGCTTCAACGCGCGTTATCTGCTGGACATCACCAGTCAGCTGGCGGGCAAGGATGTGCGCTTCCTGCTGCATGACGCCGGATCGCCTACACTGATCGAAGACACCGAAGACAATCGCACGCTGTACGTGCTGATGCCGATGCGGGTGTGAGTTTGATCGAACCCGTTCACTCATCCTTCGAGGCGCCTCTGCGCGACGCACCCCAGGATGACGCAAGCGTTCTTCATGCTGAGGTGCGAGGCCCTAGCCGAGCCACGAAGCATGCACAGCTTGCGGTCACGCAGCTGCGCCTCTCGAACTTTCGCTCCTACGTGTCGGCAGAGATTGCGGTCGGTGGGCGGCCTGTGGTGCTGGCGGGCCCGAATGGCGCGGGCAAGACCAATCTGCTGGAAGCGATTTCGTTGCTGGCGCCCGGCCGCGGGCTGCGTGGGGCGGCCCTCGCCGACCACACGCGCAAAGGCCCCGCTTCTGCGGACGCGCTATGGGCTGTGTCAGCCACCGTACAGCGCGGCGGCGAAAGCTACGACATCGGCACGGGCCTGAGTGCAGGCGCGAGCGGCAGCGCGCGGCAGGTGCGCCTGAACGGTGCGCCGGCGCAAAGCTCCGCCGATCTTGGCGAGTTGATCCAGATGGCGTGGCTTACACCCGCCATGGATCGCCTCTTCATCGAAAGCGCATCCGGCCGCCGCCGATTTCTGGACCGGCTCACGCTAGGCTTTGCGCCGTCGCATGCCAGAGTCTCGCTGCGCTACGAGCAGGCGATGCGCGAGCGTGCGCGCCTGCTGAAATATGGTCCGCGCGATCCCGCGTGGTTGTCTGGCCTCGAAGACCAGATGGCGGAGCATGGGGTCGCCATTGCGCGGGCGCGATCGGAAACGCTCGCGCGGCTCAACCACGCGCTCGCCGAAAGGCGCGAAGTTGGCGTTTTTCCCTCAGCCCAGCTTGCGCTGGTCGGCGAAGCAGACGCTCTCCTGGTCGAGCATGGGGCTGGCGTTGCTTCGGCATTCCGCGAGCGGTTGGAACGCACCCGTGTGCGCGATGCGGAAAGCGGCCGTACCGGCTTCGGACCCCATATCAGCGATCTTCTCGTGCGCCACACGGCCAAGCGGATGGAGGCGCGGGACTGCTCCACCGGCGAACAGAAGGCCCTCCTCATCTCCATCATCCTTGCGCATGCCCGCGAGCATTCCCATATACGAGAGGGGCTTCCGCCCATTCTCCTCCTCGATGAGATCGTGGCACATCTGGACGCAGTCCGGCGCGCTGCGCTGTTCGAGGAAATCCTGGTGCTCGGCGCGCAGGCTTGGATGACGGGTACGGAACTTTCGATGTTCACACCACTCCGCGCCCACGCCGATATTTTCGAGGTCGCGGAATCGCGCCTCTCCCAAACTTCAGAGTGATGTAATGGTTTCTTCCCCTGCCCTGCCCGAACCTAGCGACTATGGCGCCTCCAGCATCAAGGTGCTGAAAGGCCTCGATGCCGTGCGCAAGCGGCCTGGCATGTATATTGGCGACACCGACGACGGCTCCGGTTTGCACCATATGGTGCACGAAGCGGTGGACAACGCGATCGACGAGGCTTTGGCCGGTTACGCGGACCGAGTCGACGTGATCCTCAATCCCGACGGCTCGTGCACCGTGCGCGACAACGGCCGCGGTATCCCCACGGACATTCACGAAAGCGAGGGCGTTTCGGCTGCCGAAGTGATCATGACCCAGCTGCATGCCGGCGGGAAATTCGAACAGAATGCCTACAAGGTTTCCGGCGGATTGCACGGCGTCGGAGTCTCGGTAGTCAACGCGCTCTCCGAGTGGCTGGATTTGCGCATCTGGCGCGATGGCCATGAGCACTACATGCGGTTCACGGACGGCGATCCCGTCGAGCCGCTGAAAATCGTTGGCAAGGTCGATGGTAAGCGCGGCACGGAAGTCACCTTCCTGCCGTCGCCCCGCACCTTCACCAAGACCGAATTCGATTACGCCACGCTCGAGCACCGCCTGCGCGAACTCGCCTTCCTCAACTCCGGCGTCACCATTGTGCTGGCCGACAATCGCGGCGTCGAGAAGAAAGAGATTACGCTGCACTACGATGGCGGGTTGGAAGCATTCGTGCGCTATCTCGACCGCGCCAAGAATTTGTTGATCCCATCCCCGGTCATGATCGCCTCGGAGCGCGAGGGGATCACCGTCGAAGCCGCGCTCGCGTGGAACGACAGCTATCACGAGACGACACTTTGCTTCACCAACAACATTTCGCAGCGCGACGGCGGCACGCACCTTGCGGGCTTCCGCGCTGCGCTGACCCGCGTGGTGACGAAGTACGCGGAGGAGCGCGGCGCGCAGCGCAAGGAAAAGATCGCGCTCACCGGTGACGATTGCCGCGAAGGTCTGACCTGCGTGCTGTCGGTGAAAGTGCCGGACCCGAAATTCTCTTCACAGACAAAGGACAAGCTGGTTTCTTCGGAAGTGCGCCCCGTCGTGGAAGGCGTGGTGCTGGAACAGCTCGGCCGCTGGTTCGAAGAGCATCCCTCGGAAGCGAAGACCGTGGTCGGGAAGGTCGTGGAAGCTGCCGCCGCCCGTGAAGCGGCGCGGAAGGCGCGCGAACTCACTCGCCGCAAAGGCGCCCTCGATTCGGCTTCGCTCCCCGGCAAGCTCGCCGATTGCCAGGAGCGCGATCCCTCCAAATGCGAAATCTTCATCGTCGAGGGCGACTCGGCCGGTGGTAGCGCCAAACAGGCGCGCAACCGCAACAATCAGGCGGTGCTGCCTTTGCGCGGCAAAATCCTCAATGTGGAGCGGGCCCGCTTCGACAAGATGCTGGGGAGCGAATCCATCGCCACGCTGATCACAGCGCTTGGCACCGGCATCGGCCGGGAGGAGTTCAACCCGGACAAGCTGCGCTACCACAAGATCATCATAATGACCGATGCGGACGTGGACGGCGCACATATCCGCACCCTGCTGCTCACGTTTTTCTATCGTCAGATGGCGGAACTGATCGAGCGGGGGCACCTCTTCATCGCGCAGCCGCCGCTCTACAAGGCGACGCGTGGCAAATCGGAACGCTATCTGAAGGACGAGCAGGAATTCGAGGAGTATCTCGTTTCCGAAGGCTCCGAGGGCCTCAGCATTACGCTGTACTCGGGCGAAACCATGGGCGGAGCGGACGCGCGCAGCGTGATCGAGAAAGCGCGCACCGCTGTGGCCGCGCTGAAAGGTTTTCCGCAACACTATCCGCGCTTCCTCCTGGAACAGGCGGCCATCGCCGGCGCGCTCAACCCGGAGATCCTGAACGACCGTGACAAGGCCGCAGCCGCCGCGACATACATTGCAAAGCGCCTCGATCTTCTGTCCGATGAAATCGAACGCGGCTGGCACGGCGAACCGACGCCGGATGGTGGCCTCAAGTTCTGGCGCGAGGTGCGGGGCCTGCGTGAAACCGTGGCCATCGACGGCGCTCTGATCTCCAGCGCCGATGCGCGCAAGCTCGACAAAATGGCGGCCGAGTTGCAGGCGGTGTATCTCCAGACGGCCAAACTCCAACGCAAGGACGAAACGCGCGAGGTGCGCGCGCCTTCACAATTGCTCGACGCCATATTTGAGTGGGGCCGCAAAGGTCTGACCCTGCAGCGCTACAAGGGCCTGGGCGAAATGAACCCCGAGCAATTGTTCGAGACCACGCTCGACGAGAACGCCCGCACGCTGTTGCGCGTAAGGGTCGAGCATGCGGACGACGCGGAAGACCTGTTCACCAAGTTGATGGGCGAAGTGGTCGAACCGCGCCGCGAATTCATCCAGGACAACGCGCTCTACGCGGCACTGGACGTGTGAGATGGGCGTGCGATTTCACCGCGTGTTGAGCATCCTGCCGGGGCTTCGCATCAACCTCAGCAAGAGCGGACTTTCGACCAGCGTTGGCCCACGCGGTGCCGACGTGAACATTGGTCGTCATGGCGTCACCACGAATGCCGGAATTCCCGGCACAGGCGTTTCCTACCGCTCGAAACTGGGCAGCCACGGCAGCAAGCTTGGTGTTGTCCTGCTGGTCGCGGGCCTGGCATTTGCGGCATTCCGCAATTTCGGCCACTTCGCAGCATGGTTTCATTCGGCGGCGACCACATCCAACACGAGCGTTGCGAGCGCGGCGGTTCCCGCCTCCGGTCTGCTCTATGTCCATCGCGGCGGCTCGGCGATCCGCGCGCTGCCGAAAGCCTCTGGCCACGTGCTGAAAAAAGAAGCCAAGGGCCAGCAGGTGCAGTTGCTCTCCCGCTCCGGCGACTGGGTGCAGGTGCGGGACGGCGATATCAAGGGCTGGATGCGCGCCAGTGTCGTCGGTGCGAGTCCTCCCCGTTAGTTTCTCGCACTGACCAGCCACACCGCGGCCGGCGGCGTGATCCCGTAAGCTGTTTCATACTCCCGAAAAATTGGCTCAATGCGCTCGCGGATTTGATCCCGCGCGCGCTCGTCAAGTTCTGACGCGGCGCGGGCAAGGGGCCCGATCGTCAGCGCCTCGGTGACGGCATCTACCGCGGTCGCGCCCAAATTCACGGTGGTGTCGTGCGGCTTGATTTCGATGTCACGAAAGCCGGCCCGAGTCAGTATAGATTTCAACCGTTCGTCGTCCGCAAAGGCAAACGGGCCGGGCGCATGCGGCTGCATGGGCTCCTGCGGCGGCAGCAACTCCAGCGCGGCCTGGTACGGCGCGAACGCCCACTCGTTCTCTTTGAACGTGCGCCAGCACACGAACGAGAGCCGGCCGTCGCGGACCAGCGCTTTGCGGATGTTGGCGAACGCAGCCGCGGGTTCGTCGAAGAACATCACCCCGAACCGCGAAAACGCGAGATCGAACACCGGCTGGAAATCATACGTGGCTGCGTCCGCTTCGACGAACGACACATCCGCCATCCCGGCATGGCACCGCGCTCGCGCCACGGCCAGATTCGGTGCCGAAATGTCGATGCCGGTCACCGCGCCTTCGGGGCCGATCCGTTCGCGCAGCAGCAGCGCGGTCGTGCCGCCACCGCAGCCGATGTCGAGCACGTGCTCCCCCGGTTTGGGTGCGTTGAAGGCCATCAGCACCTCTGTGATCAGCCCCAGGTGATGATCGATCTGATCCTGCGCCTTGGCCCAGCGCTCACCGGCCGGCCCGTTCCAGTATTCGATCTGCTGCGCATTCGAGGGGTGACTCACCGCGCGCTCCCTTTCGGCGGCGCGGCCGGCGCAAGCGTCGCCTTCAGGTCGCCGAGAAAGTTGCCATCCGCAATCAGCGGCGCGAGCTCACCGGGCGTCAATGCGATGTCGGCGACGCAAGCCTCTGCGGCATGTGGAAGCGTGGGATACACGAGCAGCCCCTTCTTGGCATCCAGCCACAGTTTGACCTGGACGATGCCGCCTTTCACATAGCCCTGGCAGTTCGGCGGCTTTTTCTCGGCGCCGTAGTGGGCGCGATACAAGGCAAGCAGGCCCGGCTCGACATTCGCGTTTGCCTGCGGATCCGGCATCGCGCCCGGCTTGAAAATCGTCCTCCAATCGACCGACGCGCCTTTGGTCAGATCGATGGTGAGCGGATCGGGCACATCCTCTTCGTGGTCCGAACCGCCGCAATATTCGCTCTGCCGCACGTCCATGCTCAGGTAGCGCTTGGATACGTAGGTGACGGCGATCGCCAGGCTGTATTCCTGTTTGCCAGCCTTCTGATGCGTGTCGCGGAAGGTGTTGTGGCAGGCGGTCTTGCTCTGGCGCTGCTCGGTCTCGCGCGCTGCCAGAAGATCGTTGACCCGCTTGCGGATCGCCGCATCTGGAAAAGCGACCAGCCGCGGGTAATTCACCTGCGATCCCCGGCTCTGCATGGGCGCGACGCGCACATCGGTTGGGGCTGCCGAGAGGGCCGCTGTGCACCAGCCAACCGCGAACGCGGCGGCAATTCCCCCCAATCTCCTCATTGTCCGGACCTCCGTTTGCGCATGGCGAGCGTACGCAGGCGCAGCGCGTTGAGCTTGATGAACCCGGCGGCATCCTTCTGGTCGTAGGCGCCGCGGTCGTCTTCGAAGGTGACCAGATCCTGCGAGTAGAGTGAGTAGGGCGACCTGCGGCCGACCACGATGACGTTGCCCTTGTACAGCTTGAGCCGCACCGTGCCGCCGACGAATTCCTGACTCTTGTCGATGGCGGCCTGGAGCATCTCTCGTTCCGGCGAGAACCAGAAGCCGTTGTAGATCAGCTCCGCGTAGCGCGGCATCAGCTCGTCTTTCAGATGCCCCGCGCCGCGGTCCAGTGTGATCGATTCGATGGCGCGGTGCGCCGCGAGCAGGATGGTGCCGCCGGGCGTTTCGTAGACACCGCGCGATTTCATTCCGACGAACCGGTTCTCGACCAGATCGATACGTCCGATGCCGTTGGCCTTTCCGAGTTCGTTGAGCCTGGCAAGAAGGGTAGCAGGCGAAAGCACCTCCCCGTCGATCGACACTGAATCCCCTTGCTCGAAGCCAATTTCGATATGGACGGCGCTGTCCGGCGCCTCCTCCGGTGAGAGGGTGCGCTGATAGACGATGCTTTCGGGCTCGGCGGCCGGATCCTCCAACAACTTTCCTTCGGACGACGAATGCAGAAGGTTGGCGTCCACGGAAAACGGCGCCTCGCCGCGCTTGTCGCGCGGAATGGGAATTTGGTGCGCCTCGGCAAACTCAATCAGCTTCGTGCGGCTAGTGAGCTCCCATTCCCGCCACGGCGCGATCACCCGGATATCGGGCTTAAGGGCATAGTAGGTGAGCTCGAACCGCACCTGATCGTTGCCCTTGCCGGTGGCGCCGTGACACACCGCATCGGCGCCGACAGCTTCCGCAATCTCAATCTGCCGCTTGGCGATCAGCGGTCGCGCAATGGAGGTGCCGAGCAGATACACGCCCTCGTACAGCGCATTGGCGCGGAACATGGGGAACACATAGTCGCGGACGAATTCCTCGCGCAGGTCTTCGACGAAGATGTTTCCGGGCCGAATGCCAAGTAGCTCGGCCTTGCGGCGCGCCGGCTCCAGTTCGTCCCCCTGGCCGAGATCGGCGGTGAAGGTCACCACCTCTGCCCGGTAAGCAGTCTGCAGCCACTTGAGAATGACCGAGGTATCCAACCCGCCCGAATAGGCCAGCACCACCTTTTTGATCTGCCGCGCGCTCAAGAGCTTCTCCTAGGCTCCCGCTCGCGATTACAGGACCATGCCTTTTCCCGCAACGGCATGTGCCCCGGCAGTGTGCCGTTACCAGCTGCCGCCATCGACGCGGATCACCTGACCGGTGACATAGGAGGAGGCCTCGCTCGCGAGCCACAGCGCAGTGCCGACGATCTCGTTTGGCTGCCCGAACCGCTTGAGGCCAAGCGATTGCTCGTAGGCCTTGTTGTCGCGCCACACGGTGGAGACATCGGTGAGGAAGGGCCCCGGCGCAAGGCAATTCACCCGGACCTTGGGTGCAAACGCCTTGGCAAGTGCCACTGTCATCGCATTGATGGCGGCCTTTGCGCCGCTGTAAGGCACCGTGTGCGGTTCGGGCTTGAACGCTGCCGTGCTCGACAGATTGATGATCGCGCCACCCGTGCCCGCGACCATCTTGCCACCGATTAGAACCGAAAGCCGGAAAGGACCCTTGAAGTTCACATCCAGCACCTTGTCGAACAGCGCTTCGCTCGTTTCGGCGAGCGACGGCGCGAGAGGCGACATGCCGGCGTTGTTGACGAGAATATCGACGCGACCGAACTGCGCGTAGGCCGCTTCGGCGAGGCGGTCATTATCCTCCCATTTGCCGACATGGGCCGCGAATGGGAAAGCGCGACGCCCGAGCGCCTCCACTTCGCGCGCCACCGCTTCGCAGGCGTCGAGCTTGCGGCTGGCGATGATCACATCGGCGCCGGCGCGCGCAAACCCGAGCACCATCTCGCGCCCTAGCCCCCGCGACCCGCCCGTGACAACGGCGATCTTTTCGGCGAGACTATTTTGCATAGGCAGGATCTCTCAAGCCGGCATTTGCGCCAAGGGACTGGATCTGTACAGCAGCGCCCGGCTGACGAGAGCAATTGGCAGCCCAAACCCGAAAATGTGAATCGCCACGCTCGTCCAGATGTCTGCCAGCGACGGATCGGGATGATAGCGGAGGGCCGACAGTGGAATGACCACGAAGGTCATGACCACATAGCAAACGGCGCCGAATGTCATGCCCGATATGATGGGCTTGCGGATCAGTACGTCGTCCCACAGGCGGGAAGCGAAGACGTAGACAGCGGCTGCGACCACCGATACGAAAACATGGATCGCCATTCCCAGCGCAACGATGCCCGCACCGCCATGCAGTGCAGCTTTGCCTAGAAAGCCCGCGGCGATGATCCAGAATATCTCGATGGGCCGCGTGCCGAAGAGCGGCTGCACCGGCAGCACGAACACCATTTCGATGACCGAGGCCGCTAGTCCGGCAAGCAGCGCCACTATCAGATATCTGGGAATCCAGGTTGCCCCAACGCTGTTCGAACGTTCGCTCATCGACACCCCTCAGATGACGGCAAGTTACCATACCCACCA
>DASXGS010000139.1:0-9233 GCA_036488975.1 Rhizomicrobium sp.
GCATCTGCGGTATATGGCGGCGCACCGCCCATCCGCAGTTCGCCGCTTTCGACGAAGCGCCTGACTTCCGCGTCTTCCCGCGAGCCCTCCAAATGGATCGGTGGCAGGGATGCAGCTGGCTTCGCGCGTAGCGTCATCAATGGACTCCGCTTTCCGTACTTACCCCGACGTCACCTCACGGCCATTTTGGCTTAGCCGGGTAAATCAATCGTTGGTGGATAAGGCGCCAAAGTTCCCGGAAGGAGGCTACTGGCGGGCGGCGGCTTTGTCGCCCGCGTCCTTCAGCACCGAATTCGCGATCCAACCCTGCCGCTGATTGGCGCCTTCCCCAACCCGCACGAACACCCAATCGCCACGGCGATCGACCGGCGTGACTTCCACATTGCGTGCGAGCCTGATGACGACCGCGGCGCCGGTCGACGGATTCTCACGCAGGTTGGCCATGCGGACATCGACCCGCTGCCGCGGCTCGGGCTCTGCCGCCGGCGGCGGCGGCGGTGCAGCCAACCCGGCCATCTGCAGCAGCGGCTGGAAATCGCTCTTCAGCGAGAAATTCTGCGGCCATCCTTCCGCGACCACCGGCTGCATCCGCGGGTACATCATGAAAGCGAGTCCGGCCAGGCATGCCACCACGGCCACATCGCGGATGAGGCGGCGGCGGAATTTCGCGCGGCGCTCCTCCTCGTCATCTTCCCAGGTTGGTTTGCGGACAGGCTGGGCGGCGGACTCCCGGTTCCAGCGCTCACGCTCCTGCTCCAGTGTCGCGCGCGCTTCCGCAAGCTCAATCTCGCGATTGGCAAGGCCTGCCTGCGCTGCCGAAAGCTCATGGCGCAAAGCGTCCGAGCAGGCGCGGGAATCTGCAAGGGCAGATTCCGCGCGCTCGATGCGCTCTTCCGCCTGGGTGAAACGCCCCGCGACGGTTTCCTGCCAGCGCGCTTCGGAGGAAGCCAGACGCGGCGCTTCTTCCGCGCGCCAAGCCTGCTCCGCCTTGGCGAACTCCAACTCGGATTCGCTCCGCCACTTCTGCTGCGCTTTCTCTATTTCCGCCGCCACATTGATTAACGACTCATCTGTGTTCGCACGCGCCTGCTCAATCGCGGCCGTTGCTTCACCTGGTTCGCTCCCGCGCGCGATGACGGCCGCTCGTGCCGCAGTGAGTTCGTCTCGCAGGTGATGCAATTCTTCGTCGGCGCGTGCAGCCTGCGCCTGTGCTTCAGCGTGTGCTTGCGCAAGCGCGATTTCGGCAAGGTGCAATTGCGCTGTGGTATCCACAGATTGCGACTTCCACTGGGCTTCCGCTGCAGCGAGCCGCCCCGCTTCGCCCGCCTTCCAGCTTTCCTGCGCTTGGGCGAGCGCGGACTCCATCTCTTGCTCCCATCGCGCGCGAGTCATTTCAGCATCCGTGCCGAAACGCGTGCGTACTTCTTCTGCGGTGGCACGGAGCTGTGCAAGCTCCTGATTGCGCGCAGCGAGAGAAGCTTCTGCTGCACCCAATTGTTGTTGCCGCGCTTCCGCTTGCGCGCGCGCCTCGGCCAACGCCGCCTCTATCCGTTCCACGCGGGCAGCCGAATCCGCCGACGCCTTATCGGCTTCCGTCTTCCAGCGCGCTTCGGCGGCGGCAAGGCGCTCAGCTTCTGCCTTTTTCCATTTTTGCTCGACCTGCTTGAAGCCGGTGGAGGTTTGCTGAGCATGGCTGCGCGCGAGATCTGCAGTCGCACGGGCTTCCGCAAGTTCCGCGTTGCGCGCCGCAAGGTTGTTCTGCGCAGCCGAAAGATTTGCCTGCAGGGCGGCAAGCTGTTCGCGCAGTTGTCGCGATTCCGCATCATGGGTTGACGCGACACTCGCGCGCGCGGCCGCCTCGGTCCGGGCTTCCGCCAACGCGGCTTCGGCGCGCTCGGCCTTCGCACGCCATTCTGCCGTCGCCGCATCAGACTGATCCCGCCAGCGCGCTTCGGCAGCGGCGAAGCGCGCAGCTTCTGCGGACTTCCATTCCTGTTCCGCCTTGGCGCGATCGGTGGAGTTCTGTTGGACGTGGCTCTGAGCGACGTCTGCGGCCGAACGCGCTTCGGCGAGTTCGGCCTTGCGCGCCGCGAGATTGGCCTGCGTGGCCGACAGGTTTGCCTGCATCGCGGCAAGCTGTTCGCGGAGCTGGCGCAACTCTGCGTTTCCCGAAGCCGCGACAGTATTCGCGTGAGCCGACGCTGCCTTGCGCGCTTCCGCCAATGCCGCTTCGGCACGCTCGGCCTTCGCACGCCACTCTGCCGTCGCCGCATCCGACTGGTCCCGCCAGCGCGCCTCCGCAGCGGCCAGGCGAACCGCTTCGGCGGCTTTCCAGTCCGCTTGGGCTTTCGCGATTGCCGCTTGCGCTTCCGTGTCCCAGCGCTTGCGTGCTTCTTCGACCGCCCGGCTGGCTGCCGCTTGCGCGCCGCTTTCCAGTTTCAGCGCCCGCGCACTTTGTTCGCCCTGCCATGCGACACGGGCTTTTTCGATGGCCGAGTTTGCTTCCGCGGCCGCATCTGAAAGCCGCTTGTGCAGCTCGTCTTCCCAGGCGGTCTGCGCGGCGGCAAATTCCTCTTCCAGCGCTCTGCGAGAACGTTCGGATTCCTCCAGCTTGCGGGTCGCCGCGAACTCGATCTCATGCGCCGCCAGCGAAGCTTTAACGCGGGTCAACTCTTCGGCGACGGACACCGTTTCGGCATTGGAGACGACCGCAATGGGGGTTGGCGCGGAAGGGGCGATATCGTTCGCAGCGCCGGCATGAGCGGCGATGGGTAGATCGAGAACCGCCAGCGTTTCGCCGTCACCGCCGGCGATATCGACGATGCGCACGGCCAGCGTGTGCGCCTCGTAGCTTGCGCTGGGAGGCAGGTATTCAAGATTATCGACATCTTCCGGCGTGAGCGAATAAGAGCGGTCGCCATTGTTGCGACCCTTCGACAGCTTGGCGCCATGCGCCAGTCGCTCCACACGAATGGAAAGCCCCTGCCGTCCATAGGGTTCGAGCAATTCTGCGATGGGAAGCCGAACGGGTTCACCGAGCGGTCCGCTCTGCGAGCGGGCGCGTTCGGCCGCGCGGCCGGTCGCCGGCCGCTTGGCAAATCCGGTAGCGCGTTGCGCCATGCGCAGAAACTCCCTCGCTAACTTTATACCAGCGGCCGCTCGCGAAAGCGGCACGTTTACGAAGGTTCGGTAAACCAATCGTTCGCTGAAAAATCCCGGAAACCTTTGGTTTCTTAACACTTAAGTGAAATGTGCTAAGCTCTGTTTACGGGGGCTGGAGAATGATCGTGAAAAAACTGCTCTCCGCCGTTCTGTGCGGGCTTCCGCTCCTTTTTGCTTCGACTGCGACGCTGGCGGAGAACGCCGTGGCGGCGGCGGTGCAACGGCTTCATCTCTCGCCGCAGCAATTGCTGTCGCTGCGCGACTTCCTTGGCGCCACCAATCACGGCGTGGCGGTCGAGGCCTCTGGCAATGGGCTGTTCGTGCTGCGCGACACGCAGAGCATGGCCTATGTAGGCGAATTTTCTCTGCGCACCGATGCCAATGCCGCGCTGATCATTGACCGCGTCGGCGGGCAGGCCATGCTCGATGCGGCGCGCGAGGTTGTAGTGCCGCTAAGGCTCGATGCGAAGGCGGTGGCCCAGGCGGCCGCCGCGCTGGCCGATTCGCAGGCGCATTCCGCGAATTCTGAGACGCAAACGGCGCTCCCCCAACAACAGATATCGGGCGCCACACCCACAAATACCAGGCCAGCTGCCGGCATTCTGCAATCCCGCGGCGTGTTCTTCCGTGATGGGTCAGGCTATGCGACGAGCGTTCGTTTCTCGATCCCCGCGGCAGCCGGTTCGCCCGCGCTTCTTCGTGTCGTCCAACGGTACTACGCGTTGATAAAAAGCGACAGAAAAGTTGCCTGGCGGCCTGCAACCGTTGAAGTCGGCGGCGATGTGGCACTTGCCTTCGCCGATCTCGAAACGCGCTATGCCTGCCCGGCACCCGGGCCCTGCACAATTCGCGGCAAGCTGCCTACACCCTCCAATCTGCACACGATTCGCTGGGGACGGCAGAGCATTGCGGCCGTTCCCCTGACTTTGATGGCGCAAATGGCGCCCCCGCTGCAAACTTCCAGTGCCCCGGACGGCGCGCCTGGTGAAACCGCACCGCAGATGCCGCCAGAGGATCCAACTCCAGAGCCGACCGAGCCACTTCCCGACACCCCACAACACCCGAGCGGGACTTGACGATTTAACGTCAGCTTAACGCCGGCAGCCTAGCCTAGCGCGGTCCGTGAACAGGACCGGATCGGCCATGGCAAAAGCGACGTTCCATAAGAACCAGCGCGTGTATGTGAAACCCGTGGGCACATGGGCACTGGTGGAGCGCGTGATCCCCCACTGGGCCAAGGGCCTCGACGAGCCCATCCGAATTTTTTACGATGTGGGATTGGGGCGTGAATTCGCCGCCGACGAACTGCAGTCCGAGCAGCCGCTCGCCAATGGCGGCCACAACGGCAAGGAACATTGGCGCATCATTCGCGCACGCAACAAGTGGCAGCCGTCGGAAGATTGCGCGCGACACCCCGTGCCCGGCACCTATCCTGTGGTCGTGACCGGCGATTCCGAATGGGGCGGCTGGCGCGTGCCGGGTGCTGAATACGATCTCGCGCCGGAAAAAGTTGAACTGCAGGCACGGTTGATTGCCAATGCGCCGCGGCTGGCGAGCGTGGCAAACGAACTGGTGGAGTGGGCGCGCAATTCGGGCGAAGAGATGCCGACGGAGCTGGTGCAGCTTGCGCACGATGCGCAGGATCTGCTGTCCTCTGTGGACGGGGAAACCTAAGCGATCGGCGCACACTGGAATCGATCAGGCTGCTGATACGCCGATTCCCATTTTCTGTATCATTGCCGTGAAACGAATCATCGCAGGCGCGGTTTGCCTTCAGTGGCTGCAATCGCTCTTTCGCCCGTGCATGCCGCGGCCCACATCTTCTCTGGCGCAATGCGCACGGCAACCCGTCACGTCCGATGGACCGTTCTGATTTCAATTGTGCTTATCTTCGGCAGCTTCGTGTGTGCGGCGGTGATCCAGATGCGGCTCGACCGCGTCCACGCGCTGAACCAGGCGACCGCGATGGAAGCGCGCCGCGCCGGGGAACTGGCGGCCGATTACGCGGCCATGCTCGATCGCTATGCCGCGCTGGGAACGGCATTCGCCAATGCCACTCCAAATGCGGAGACCTCCGCAGCACTATCCGAGGCAGGCGGTGCCTCGCTGGAGAACCTGGTGGTGCTGGATGGCACCGGGCAGCTGATGTTTGAGATGACGCGCGAACCGAAAGACATCCTGCCGCTTGATGCGACGACGCTGGCGCGCGCCGGCATCGGCCGCGTGACGATCCCCGCCGCGCGTGGACGCTCCATTTTGCTTGGCTTTCCGGTCAATGGGAAAATTGCGTTGGTGCAACTCGCGGCGACGCAACTGCTGCCCTCCAGCGATTTTCAGGACGATCTCCTCTCCACGCCAGACGGCCGGGCTCTGGCGATGGGACGCGCATGGCGTGAGCTGCCTTCTTACGATGCGCTTGCGCTGCGCCACGGTCGCACCGAGACGCGCATCCTGGAGCTTCCCTCCGGTCGCAGGCTGTTGGCACTCGCGCACGTGCCGAATTGGCCGGTGACGGTGGGCGCCTCCCTGGGGGTCGGTGAAGCGCTAAGCGGCTGGTACGGCGCGCTGCCGCTCTATTTCTTTTTCATTCTCGGACCGGCCTTTGCAGGTGGTGGCCTCGCCGTGGTGTTCGTTCGCGAATTCGAGCGGCGCGCCCGTTTCAGCGACGCCGCCCGCGTCCTCAAGGCAAAGAAGAACGATGAAGCGAAACTGCTCATCCGGCTTGCCGATGCGGAGCGCCGAGCGGTGGAGGCTGATCGCTCGAAAGCGGAATTCCTCACCCATATGAGCCACGAACTGCGCACACCTCTCAACGCGATTATCGGATTCGCGGAAGTAATCGAGCAGGGGATGTTCGGCAAACCCGGACATCCGAAATACGAGGAATATGCCCGGGACATCCGCGATGCGGGACGGAAGCTACACGCGCAAATTGGCGACGTGCTCGAATTCGCCAACCTTGAAGCCGGCCGGCATCCGATCAAGCTCGTGCCCCTCGATACGGTACCGATTGCACGCCAGGCGGCGGAGGAGATCGCGGGCCGCGCTTTTTCGCGCAAGATCAAACTGTCGATTGCATTTCCCGAAAGCGCATTCGCCGTTGCCGATGGCTATGCGCTTAAGCGCGCGCTCACCAACCTTCTCAGCAACGCGCTGCAATTCACCCAGGATGAGGGAGCGATACGCGCACAGATCACCTGCAGCGACTCCGATGTGCTGATCCGGGTGCAGGACAACGGTTTCGGCTTTACGGCGGGAGAAGCAGCACAGGCGGCCACGCCATTCACGCATTTCAAGCGGCCCGGCACATCAACCGGCACCGGGCTTGGCCTTGCCATCGTAACTTCGCTCGCCCGCCGTATGGGCGGTTCGCTCAAGGTTACCGGCAAAATCGGCGAAGGCGCTGTCGCCGAACTAAAACTGCGTCGCGCCTAAAGATACCAGGCGTGTTCGACGGGCGGGATTACGCGGCGCACACGCTGCGCCTCAATGCGCTTGTTCTCGCGATAGAGCGCCAGCGTCTCGTCGCCGAAATAGCCGGGAAGAACGGATGCCTGCTCCAGCCGCGCGAGCGCATCATCGATCGTAAATGGTAGCGACAGATCCGGTTCCCGCGAGACATTGCCGACGGCCGGGGCGCCTGGATCGAGCTTTTTCTCGAGGCCGTGGTGCACGCCCGCAAGCACGGCTGCGAGCGCAAAGTACGGATTGGCGTCGGCGCCCGCCACGCGGTGCTCGACGCGCCGCGCTTCGCCGGGGCCTGCCGGCACGCGCATGCCGGCAGAGCGGTTGTTGACGCCCCAGCGGCGGTTCACTGGCGCGAACATGTCCGGCTGGAAGCGGCGGTAGGAGTTCACGGATGGCGCAAACAGAGCCATGGATTCCGCCATCGTGGCTTGCAGCCCGGCGATGGCGTGTCGCAGCACATCCGTGCCTGCCGCCGTGTCATCATTGAAAATATTCCGGCCGTTCGCGTCCAACAGGCTCAGGTGAATGTGCAGGCCACTGCCGGCGCGCTCGGCGTAGGGCTTCGCCATGAAGGTGGTGTCGAAGCCCCGCGCGCGCGCGGCAGCCTTCACGATCTGTTGCAAGAGCACGGCGTGATCGGCAGCCGTCCGTGCATCGCTTTGGTGTTTCAGGTTCGCTTCGAACTGGCCCGGCGCGTATTCCTTGCTGGTCGCGCTGACGGGGACGCCCTGTGCTTCGGCGGCTTGGGCCAAGGCCGACAAAAACCCCTGAAAGCGATCCAGATCATCCACGCCATAGACCGATGCGGTGGACTCCCGCGCGCCGGTGCGGGGGTCGAGCGGCGGCTGCGGCCCACCATCGGAGAGCCGCGCGGTATCGATTAAATAGAATTCGAGCTCCAGCGCACAGACCGGCGTGAGCTTCACATGGTCGAAACGGGCGAGCACGCGTTCCAGCGTGGAGATCGGCTCGGCGGGATCGGGCTCGCCGGCGTCGTCGCGCAAGGTAAGAAACACCTGCGCGCGGGCTGCTCCTGCGCCCCACACAGGGCGGGCCGTGCCAGGCAGCGGCCATGCCGTGCCGTCCGGATCGCCGTCGCCGAAGCCACGACCAAATGGATTGGTCATCTCCCCGCGCGCATCCATCAGATAAATCGAATGCGGCAGCTGCAGGCCGCTTTCAAAAAGCTTGCCGGATTCAGCGATGGGGAGCCGCTTGCCACGGAGTGCGCCGCACAAATCGACCACCACCGCATCGACGAATTCGAGGCCCGGGTGCCGAGCAACCAGTGCATCGAATTCCGCCTTCGCGTCGAGCACGAAAGCCGGGCGGGCAAAGCCCGGTATGGCGGCAGCCTTGTTCATGCGAACTCCAGACCCCAGCTTGGCGCGGCTATCATAAGGGCCGGGCTAAGGCAGCGAAAGCTGGCCAAACCGAATTGAGAAACAGTGGCTTAGCGAGGCTTGATCCGAGCAGCCAAAGCGGCATCGATACGCTCTAGCACCGTCTTGTGATCGGCGGCCGTGGTGGCGGGGAAGCGCTCGAAATCACCGCGCAGACGGATATCGGCATAGAACTCATCGCCATGCTCGTGAAAGTGCAGGAAGGCGCGGCTGCCGCGGTAGAAAGAGCCGCGCGATTTTTCCTTCAGCCCCGCACGGGTGCGCAGCTCACACAAAAATGGCTCCAGACCGTCCAGCGCACCGGGGCTCGCGTGCTTCATGGGGCGACCGGATCAGGCGCCGGCAGAAAGCGCAAGCCCGCGACTTGCCTGGCGACAATTCAGAGATCGGGAGCGCCAAGGTCACCGCAAGCAAACGGTGGCTCTCAAGCCTCGTGCAAAACAAAAGGGCAGAGCGGCTTCTCGCCGCCCTGCCCTGAAAATTCCGGCCCGGGAAAGAGCCGCCTAAAGTACGCCGCGCTTGTGCTCGCCGATGACGATGCGGCCGGGACTGAACGCCCGTTTAAGTACCGAAAGCGCCTTGCGGGGCTCGGCGTCTCCACACATGAAGACGTCGAACGCCGCGTAACCGCGCTCCGGCCAAGTGTGCACGCTGATGTGACTCTCTGCCAGCACGGCGACGCCGGATATCCCGCCGCCCTCCGTGAAGGTATGCAGATGAATGTGCAGAAGAGTTGCTCCCGCGGCATTCACCGCGTCGATCAGCGCTTGTTCGATCCTGTCTCTGTCGTCGAGCCCTTCGGCTTCCCACAGATCGATGATCAGGTGACTTCCCGCAAAGGTCAGTCCGTTACGCGTGATAAAGTGGTCCTTGCGGTCCTCATTTCCCAGCGGAATAGGAACCGGAACGGTCCTCGCGGAAGCGCGGGCGCGTGGCGCCGTTGCTTCTTTGATCGCCGCCACGAGTTCGAGTCGAGCCATTCTGGCACCTACCCTCCAAGTAGCGTTGACACCTAATGCGTCGATCGCCCTCCTTTGGCTTCGGACGCGGCTGAAGAAAAAAGCAGCGGACGGAAGGCCGTCGCGCCGCTTTGCTCCGTTCCCGGAGCAAGCGGAATATAGGCCCCCTTTCCCCCCATGCAAGAAATTTTGTTGCCCAAGGGTCAATTTTCTCTTGACCGGGTCCCGCGTGGTTGGGGTG
>DASXGS010000164.1:0-2945 GCA_036488975.1 Rhizomicrobium sp.
CGACCAGGCGGTCAACATTACCGAGGCTGTCGATGAGTTCATGCTCAAATTCTTCGTCGCCCTCGGCGTGGTACTTCTCGTCAGTCTGCTGAGCCTCGGCTGGCGCGTCGGGATCGTCGTGGCCGCTGCGGTTCCCCTGACTTTGGCGGCGGTTTTCGTGATCATGCTGGACACCGGGCGGGTCTTCGACCGGGTCACACTCGGCGCCCTGATCCTGGCGCTCGGCCTCCTAGTCGACGACGCCATCATCGCCATCGAGACGATGGTGGTGAAGATGGAGGAGGGCATGGACCGCATCCAGGCAGCCGCCTACGCCTGGAGCCACACGGCCGCCCCGATGCTGTCGGGCACACTCGTCACCGTGGTCGGGCTGATGCCGGTCGGCTTTGCCCGATCGAGCGCCGGCGAATACGCCGGGAATATCTTCTGGATCGTCGGCTTCGCCCTGATCGCTTCATGGGTCGTGGCGGTGGCCTTCACACCCTATCTCGGCGTGAAGCTGCTGCCGAAGATCACGCCGGTCCAAGGGGGGCACGACGCGATCTATGCGACGCCCGGTTATCGTCGCCTGCGCCGCGTGATCGCTTGGTCGGTGCGCCGCAAGTTCCTCGTCGCGGGCGCGGTGGCGGCGGTCTTCTTGATCGCCGGGGTAGGAATGGGTGCGGTTAAGCAGCAGTTCTTCCCGACCTCCGACCGTCCGGAAGTCCTCGTCGAGGTGCAGATGCCCGAAGGCAGCAGCATCGAGGCGACCGCGGATGCCGTCGCCAAGGTCGAGGCATGGCTCAAGCAGCAGCCGGAAGCAAAGATCGTCACCAGCTATATCGGCGAGGGCGCGCCCCGCTTCTTTTTCGCAATGTCGCCGGAGCTGCCCGACCCCTCCTTTGCCAAGATCGTCGTGCTGACGCCCGATGCCGAAGCGCGCGGAGCGCTCAAGCTGCGGCTCAGGCAGAAAATTGCCGAGGGTCTGGCGCCGGAGGCGCGGCTGCGGGTTACCCAGCTGGTGTTCGGACCGTATTCACCCTTTCCGGTGGCGTTCCGAGTGACGGGGCCGGATCCGCAAGTTCTGCGCGGCATCGCCGACCAGGTTCAGGCGGTGATGCGCGCCAATCCGGGCATGCGTCAGGTGAACCGCGATTGGGGCGAGCGCGTGCCGACGGCGCATTTCGTCCTCGACCAGGACCGGCTGCGGCTGATTGGTTTGTCACCCACCGAAGCCGCGCAGCAGCTGCAGTTCCTGCTGACGGGCGTGACGGTCACGCAGGTACGCGAGGATATCCGCACGGTCGATGTCATCGCCCGCAGCGCCGGTGCGGAACGGCTCGACCCCGCCCGCCTTGCCGACTTCACCCTCACCTCGCGCGATGGGCGCATGATCCCGCTCGAGCAGATCGGCCATATCGAGGTGCGGATGGAGGACCCCATCCTGCGGCGGCGCGACCGCATGCCGACGATCACCGTGCGCGGCGACATCGACGAATCCCTGCAGCCACCGGAGGTCTCGATGGAGCTGCAGAGCGCGCTGCAACCGATCATGGCCACGCTCCCCGCAGGCTATCGGATCGAGACGGCCGGTTCGATCGAAGAATCGGCCAAGGCCAACGTGGCGCTCGCCGCCGTCTTCCCGGTCATGGTGGCGCTGATGCTGACGATCATCATGTTCCAGGTCCGGTCCTTCTCGGCCACCGGTATGGTGATACTGACAGCGCCGCTCAGCCTCATCGGCGCCGTTCCCACGCTGCTCTTGTTCCATCAGCCCTTTGGCTTTAACGCCATCTTGGGGCTGATCGGCCTTGCCGGCATCATCATGCGCAACACGCTGATCCTGATCGGGCAGATCCATACCAATCAGCAGCACGGCATCGATCCCTACCACGCCGTCGTCGAGGCCACGGTCCAGCGCGCACGGCCCGTGATCCTGACAGCGCTCGCCGCCGTGCTGGCCTTCATTCCCCTTACGCAGTCGGTGTTCTGGGGCTCGATGGCCTATACGCTGATCGGCGGTACGGCCGTCGGCACCGTTCTGATCCTGGTTTTCCTACCGGCGCTCTACGCCATCTGGTTCCGCGTGAGGCCGCAGCCGGCAGGGAATCTGGATGCCGCGGAACAGCCGACAGGGAATGAGATACCGCTGAGCGGCAGTCCCTGCCTTGCAACCTCGGTGATTTTGCAGCACGCCGCCGAGTGAACTTCCCGCCGCCATTGCCGCAATCAGGCAGCTCAAACGGTGCAGATTGCATAGCTCTGTCAGTTCCGCTTCTGGCTCACCACGGACGAGCTGATCGGGATCGAGAACGTCTGACAGTTGGCCTTCAGCGGACACGCTTGCCGCGGGCGCGAACCTACGCGAGTGACGCGTTCTGACATTTGATTAGGCAGCGCGCATCAGGGCGGCTCGATCTCGCCACTAATGATCTTTACGACCTCTGATGCTTCCGCGAACTTCGTGGCCGCCATTGCAAAGGTCACGCTGACAAGATTGTCCCTCTGACGATCGAGCTCGATTGTCAACTTCTGCGGCGTGAAATCGACGCGGCGTAATAGAAAATGACCGCAGTATTTTTCGTCATGCGTTTCGATGTAGCACCAATTGTCATCTGGATCTTCGAATTGCCTTTGGATCAAGAGATAGGGGCTGTCATCCGCATCTTGCTCGGTTTCGAACATGGCTTGGTAGTAGTCGCCATCGCCCGAGACAGAAGTGGATACGTAGTTGGCGTGAAAGTACATGATTCCCCTCAACTACACAGCCGGTTCAAGAAAGCCTATCGCGATCCGGGTTGATTTGAAACGGCGTCACCGAAGCTGCGACACGGCACACATGCGGCGGACAGCACGCTGCCCTTCGCGACAACTGCGGCGAACGGCCGAGATGGGTGGACAGCTGTCGTTCGCCGCAGCACGCGCCAACGGCGCGGTAGCGCCGGAAACGGTCATTCCGCGTTCCG
>DASXGS010000171.1:0-2365 GCA_036488975.1 Rhizomicrobium sp.
GATTTCCGCGCTCATAGCGCGCACGGGGCTGTAGCTCAGTTGGGAGAGCGCGTGAATGGCATTCACGAGGTCAGCGGTTCGATCCCGCTCAGCTCCACCAGTCTTCGCCGCGCAGCGGCGGAGACTGCCACGTCGAAGCGCGCAAGCGCGAAGACGGGCCGCCTTGGCTCCGCGCGGCTTCGTCGCAAGCCGGCCTTTGCTTCTGATAATTCATGAAATACGTCTATCTCCTCCAGAGCATCGCGAACCCAGAGCGGTTCTACGTCGGTCAGACTGACGATCTGCGCGCCCGCATCAAGTCTCACAACGTTGGTCAGGTCTACCACACGTCGAAGTACAAGCCCTGGTGCGTGAGACACCTATGTCGCATTCAGCAATGAAGCGCGTGCAATAGCCTTCGAGAAATATCTGAAGACTCGGTCAGGCCGCGCGTTCGCCAAGAAGCGGCTCTGAGGCTCACTTCTCTTGCAGCGCCTTCACCGTGGGACTCTGATCGAGGGCGTTGGATTCGATCGGCGTGGCGCGCATTTTCAGATGCGCAAAGATGGGGCGCCCGCCTTCGCTCTTGGGCTCGTTGAGCGGATGCGGAAATGTGCCGGCAGTTTGCGTCAGCGGCAGAATTCCCATCATCACTGTCAGCATCAGGTTGCCGCCGATCACCGCCACGCGATCGGTTGTGATCTTCACAACAACATCGCAATGCGTGCTGCCATAGCTGCCCATGGCGCGCCGACGGTCGGCCAAATCGTGGTAGTCGGCGTTGCCCCATGACGTGCACAACAGATCGCCGGGTTCGATCCGCCGCTCGCCGGGATTGTACGCCGTGTAGGCGGAGTAGATCTCTTGCCCGTCGCTCGTGCGAATGCCTTGATCGACATAGTCGCGATGCGCAATCGAGCGGTGGAACTGCAGCGGATTGCCCAACCCCGCTTCGCACATCACCCACGACATGAACGCCGCCGACCACGGCTGCACCCAATAGACGACACGCCCACCCGCAGCGTTCCACGCGGCGTTTTGCTGGGCAATTACGGTCGCGCCGTTAGGTGCGGCTGACCAGTAGCCGGCGATGGCGCGATCCTTGCCCCCAGCTTGCGCCGCCCAGATCCCGGTCATCGCCTGCTGCGAATCCGCGGGCGACAGGTTGGCCGGCACCAGCTGCGGCACGATGCCGGCGGGCAGAATGGTCGCGGTGCCGCCGCTCGCATCCATCGTGTGGAAACCGAAGAATGCCCATTCCTGCACCGCCACGTTCACGATGCGCCGGCGCAGATCTGCCGTGTTGCCGATGCGGCAGGCGGGCTGCTCCACTGTCATGCTGCCGCGCTCGCCCTGCACGCGCGTTTCGGGCGGGATGACATCGAATACGGTTGACGGCAGCCGCGACATGTCCGCAGCGCGAGCGGCACTCGCGGCCATCGTCAATGACAGCAGGATTACACCGAACACGGTTTTGAGGCGCATGCTTGTGTTCTAGCGCGCGAGTGCGCTACCGCAAGGGGGCGGCATCGCGAAGCGGCTGAATGGCTTTCATCGACGCGCGGCAGGTTCCCTCCGGCACGCAGTTGACGCCGGACCTGGCGATCATCGGGGGCGGACCGGCGGGGATCACGCTGGCGCTCGCGTTGGCGCACACGCCGATCAGGATGCTGCTGCTCGAAAGCGGCGGCATGGAGTTCGATGCAAAGACGCAGGCACTCTATAGCGGCGCGGAAACCGGCGTGCGCTACATTCCGCTGGATGCGACGCGACTGCGTTATTTCGGCGGCTGCACCAATCATTGGGGCGGCTGGTCGCGGCCGCTGGATGCGATTGATTTGGAGAAGCACGACTGGCTGCCGCATTCGGGCTGGCCATTTCCGCGCGAAGAAATCGAACCGTATTTTGCGCGCGCGCAGAGCCTGATCGAGGCGGGACCGTTCCTCTATGACAAGCTGGCACAGGAGCGGCTGGCGGGCGCGCTGCTGCCGATTGGCAATGGCGGCGTGTACACCAGCTTCTTCCAGTTCAGCCAATGGCGCGGCAATCCGCAGCATCTGCCAACCGCGTTCGGGCATCGCTATGCCGACGACCTAAAGCGCATACCGAATCTTCAGCTCATGCTGCATGCGAATGTCACCGGTCTGCGGCTGGCGCATGATGTGCGCTGGGTGGATCACATCGATGTGGCGACGCTGTCCGGCAACCGCTTCACCGTGAAACCGCGGCACATCGTGGTGGCGTGCGGCGGCATCGAGAATGCGCGCCTGCTGCTGGCCTCCAACGATGTGGCGCCGGCAGGCGTGGGCAACGACAGCGATCTAGTCGGGCGCTTCTTCGCCGATCATGCGATTCCCCGCGACACGGCCACGATGGTGCTGTTCGG
>DASXGS010000224.1:0-2827 GCA_036488975.1 Rhizomicrobium sp.
ACGATCGAGCAGCACGGCGAGCGATTCCTGGATCGCATCTTCACATCTGTGGAACGCGAGAAATCCGACAAGCGTGCCAATCGCGCGGCCAGCTATGCCAAGCGCTTCGCGGCCAAGGAAGCGTGCGCCAAGGCGCTCGGCACGGGCCTCAGGCGCGGCGTCTTCTGGCGCGACATGGGCGTGGTCAATCTTCCGGGCGGCAAGCCCACAATGCGCCTTTCCGGCGGCGCCTTGCGCCGTCTTGCCGAGCTCACGCCGCCAGACCACGAGGCCGTGATCGACCTCACCATTACCGACGATTTTCCGCTGGCGCAGGCCATCGTCATCATCTCGGCCGAACCGCGCCCGCCGCAAGCCCTGCCGAATAAAGCATGAGACGGCTTGCGGCTTGACCTTGCCACCCCATTTGGGCCTTGTGCGGCCCCCAGTCCGAGCAATTTTCCGATGAGCGATGCCCAAATGGCGAACGAGACCGACCCGAACGCTGTCAATCAGAACGGCTCGGGGAGCGTGCCCGCTACCGCTGTGAAGGCGGAAGGGGAATCCTGGATTGAGACGGTGAAGACGGTCGTCTATGCGCTGCTCATCGCGCTGGTGATCCGCACCTTGCTGTTCCAGCCGTTCAACATCCCTTCCAGTTCGATGGAGAACACGCTGCTGGTCGGCGATTACCTGTTCGTCGAGAAGTTTGCTTACGGCTACAGCCGCTATTCGATGCCATATGGGCACATTTTTCCCTCCTTCGGCCGCATTTTTGGGCGCGTCCCGCAGCGGGGCGACGTGATCGTGTTCAAGATGCCCAACAAGGACTCGCCGGAATACGGCGAGGACTTCATCAAGCGGCTGATAGGGCTCCCGGGCGACCGGGTCCAGATGCTGGGTGGGCAGTTGTACCTCAACGGCAAGGCTATCCCGAAGGTGCACGCGGCGGATTACGTGGGGACCGACGAATTCGGCATCGTGAGACACGTGCCGCGCTACAAGGAGACGCTGCCGAGCGGCAAAACCTACTACGTGCTCGACAGCATCACCAATAGCTCCGAAGACAACACCGGCGTGTTCGTGGTGCCGCCAGGGCACTATTTCATGATGGGCGACAACCGCGACAATTCCGACGACAGCCGCGAGCATGTCGGCTTTGTTCCGGCGGAAAACCTTGTGGGCAAGGCGGAGGTGATCTTCTTTTCCACCAACGGCAGCGCACATTGGTGGGAGGTTTGGAAGTGGCCCTGGACGATCCGCTATGACCGGATCGGCACGATCATCGATTAGGCGCGATTTGTCGGACCTTGAAGCGCGGATCGGTTACACGTTCCGTGATCCAGCACTGCTCGAGCGCGCGCTGACACACGCGAGCGCAAGTAATGGTGCCTCGAACGAACGGCTGGAATTTCTGGGTGACCGCGTACTGGGGCTCGCAATCGCCGAGAAGCTGTTTGCGCTGTATCCCGACCATGCGGAAGGCGCTCTGGCCGTGAAGTTCAATGCACTGGTGCGGAAGGAAGCGTGTGCGGCGGCCGCGGAAGCGGCTGGTATTCCCGAGAATCTGATTTTGGCTGGTTCGGAAGCGACGAGCGGCGGGCGCAAGAAAGCGGTAATTCTGGCCGGTGCCTGCGAGGCGGTCATCGCCGCATTGTATCTCGACGGTGGGCTGGCCGCAGCGCGCGGATTCATAGAACGCTACTGGAGCGAGGCATTCGGTGCGCTGAGCGAAGACATGCGCGATGCGAAAACCGCGCTGCAGGAATGGGCGCAGGCGGGAGTCCTCAAGTCGACGCCGATCTATCGCCTGGTGCGGCGGGAAGGGCCGGATCACGCGCCGCGTTTTATGGTGGAGGTCTCTGCCGCTGGCGAGGCGCCGGAAGTTGGCGAAGGCCGCTCAAAGCGCGAAGCCGAACAGGCGGCTGCCGGCGCGCTGCTGAAGAAGTTGGGCCTGGGGAAAGCGTGAGCGGCGTTCACACGCGCTGCGGCTTTGCCGCCGTGATCGGTGCGCCCAACGCCGGCAAATCCACCTTGGTGAACGCGCTGGTGGGCTCGAAAGTGTCGATCGTCACGCCCAAGGTCCAGACGACGCGGATGCGAGTGCGCGGCGTTGCTCTTCGCGGCGAGACGCAGATCGTGTTCGTCGACACACCCGGCATCTTCAAGCCGCGGCGGCGTCTGGACCGCGCGATGGTGAATGCCGCGTGGGCCGGCGCGGGAGAAGCAGATGCGATTCTACTGCTGATCGACGCAGCAGCCGTCGCAGCACAGCCGGAAGCACTCGCTGCGCGCGACACCACGACAATCATCGAAGGACTCAAGCAGAGCAACCATCGCGCTGCGCTGGTGCTGAACAAGGTCGACGACATGCCGCGCGCCGATCTGCTCCCGCTGGCCGAAAGGCTGAATGATGTAAACGTGTTTGAACAGGTGTTCATGATCTCGGCGCTGACGGGCGACCATGTGGAGGATCTCGCGAAGTGGACGGCGGCGAAGATGCCTCCAGGACCGTGGCTCTATCCCGAAGATCAGAGCGCCGACATTCCCATGCGCCTGCTGGCGGCGGAAATCACCCGCGAGAAACTGTATCTGCGCCTGCACGACGAGCTGCCTTACGCCACGATGGTCGAAACCGAAAAATGGGAGGAACGCAAGGACGGCTCGGTGAAGATCGACCAAATCATCTATGTCGAACGCGACGGGCAGAAGGCGATTGTGCTGGGTAAAGGTGGTCGCGCGATCAAGATGATTGGTGAACTCGCACGCAAGGAACTGGAGGAGATGCTTGATCGACGCGTGCACCTGTTCCTTTTCGTGAAGGTGCGCGAAAACTGGTCCGACCGCC
>DASXGS010000230.1:0-2497 GCA_036488975.1 Rhizomicrobium sp.
CGAGCTCAAGCACAAGGTGGACGTGAACACGCTGGACCACCTCGCCGCCAAAACGCTGGCGCTGAACGAAGTGGGCTACCTCAACATCTCCACCTCGCAGCCCATCGCTTTCGATTCATACCGGGACAACCGCGATACCGGTGGCTTCATTCTGATCGACCGCTTTACCAATGCCACGGCCGGCGCCGGCATGATCGATTTCGGTCTCAGGCGCGCCACCAATGTGCATTGGCAGGCGATGACCACGAACAAGCGGCTTCGCTCGGCCATCAAGGGCCAGCGTCCCGCGATCCTGTGGTTCACCGGCCTTTCCGGCTCCGGCAAATCCACCATCGCCAATCTCGTCGAGCAGAAGCTGTGTGGGCTGGGGCGCCACACCTACATGCTGGACGGCGACAATGTGCGCCACGGCCTCAATCGGGACCTCGGTTTCACCGATGCGGACCGGGTGGAAAACATCCGTCGCGTTGGGGAAGCGGCCCGACTGTTCGTCGATGCCGGCCAGATCGTACTGGTGTCGTTCATTTCGCCGTTCCGTTCCGAACGGCGCATGGCCCGCGAACTGGTGGATGCCGGCGAGTTCATCGAGATCTTCGTCGACACACCGATCGAAGTCTGCATGCAGCGTGACCCGAAGGGCCTCTATGAGAAGGCGCAGGCCGGCGAGATCAAGAACTTCACCGGGATCGACAGCCCATACGAGCCGCCGGAACTCGCCGACATGGTGCTCAAGACGGTGGAGTCCACACCGGAAGAGTCCGCGGGCAAAGTTGTCGAATACCTACGTGAGCGCGGCTTTATTCTCTGAGGGCCCCCCTCCTGAACCCGAATCGAACCAACCTTCGCTCCGCCCCGCGCGCGAGTGCCAGCGCCCTGTCGCGCGAACGCCTCGCCCGCCGTGCGACTTCGCGGCGGACCGGCAATTTCGGAAGACTATAAGGTTTCCCACCCGACATGGCCTCGAACAGCGCCAAATCTTCCTCGTTCTCCCTTAACACCATGTCGCGGAATGTCCGGGTGATCTGGGTGTCATAGCGCTCGCGATCCGGTGTTTTTCCCTCGACATGCACGCCGGACCACCCGAAGAGCCGAGACAGCATGTCTGCGAATTCCGGCAAATTGCTGGTGAAGCCCACGGCCAGATAGCGCGTCAGGATGTAGTCCAGCGCCATTCGGGCATCGGTATGACCGCAAATCCGCGTGGTCTGCACATTGCGGAAATAGCGTGGATTGATGCTCGAGCCGAGGCGATAGAACTCCTCAAGACTGTGGCTCATCGCCAGGTCATGAAGATCGTGCGCGTGCTTGCGCCGGACGAAGTGGT
The DNA here is from genome assembly GCA_036488975.1 of Rhizomicrobium sp. Taxonomy (GTDB): domain Bacteria; phylum Pseudomonadota; class Alphaproteobacteria; order Micropepsales; family Micropepsaceae; genus Rhizomicrobium. Next base: position 1,325 of record DASXGS010000230.1, read on the forward strand.
ATAGCGACACCGCGCGGTACACGGGATACCGCAAGAGGGCGACTGGCAGGCATTGGCGCGCGAGCGGCAGGTCGCGATAGTCCGACAGGTCGGTGTAGGCACAAAAGCCTCGCAGATCGTCGTCGGTGAGCTTACGCCACGGCTTGTAGTCCTTCACGAACATGCGGCTGTAAACGCGCTCCTTCCCGAAAGCGGCGGCGAGCACGTGATTTCGCAACGTGCCGCCGCCGGTGCGCTGCGCATGCGGGTGAACGATCAGCGCATCGGGATGCGAAGCCAGCGGGACCAGAAGCTGATTGATGAAGACGGTTCCCAAGCTTGCCTCAAACCAGTACCTTTTCTTGTTCTACCGTGCCGCTTTCCGGCGTTGCAACGGAGCGGGATGCTCGCCGCGAAACCGTCGTAGGCCTCTAACGAACAGCTGAGGATTTGATTGCAGAACGTGGCACGATCCGGGTCTTTTCTGAGCTACTACAGGTTTCGGCTGCAACGGGCGGCGAAGCTTGTGCGGAGCGCTGCGGCCCGGTCCGGACCCTTCAACGTTCCCGCAATCGCCAAAGACCTGGTCTACGGAACAAGCCTGGGACAGGCCCTCTTGTTCCGGTTCGCTGGCGGCGCCTCGGAGCAATCGCGTGAATACACAGTGCAGCTGCCTGCGGGATATCCCGCTCGGGCCATTCACATCCGTCTGAGCATTCCGAAGCTGCCGCCGCGGCCGGCGTTGGGATTTTCCGATCATGTCATCGACGCAAACGGAAGTCCTACGGACACTGTGCTTGCCGTGATGACCGGCGGGTTTTCGATTTCACACGATCTGGGCAGCAGTTGGACTCTGGTGAAAGTTCGCGACCGCCATTTCAGGCGCCATCAGTTCGTTCACGTCAAGGCCATCGGAGATTCGGAAATCCTGGCTCAGGCGATGGCCGAGCGTTGGCATCCCGGCGCACCACGCGTGATCGACAATCTTGTGCTCAACTATCGCGGCGAAGTGCTGGCGGCCAACCGCATGAGCGGTTCGCACTGGCATGGCTGCCGCTCGGTCGATATCGCGAATGGCACCCTGATGTACGCGGAGTACCCGTACGAGGATCCGACCGGCGCGGCTGAAGACCGGGCAGTGTCGCGTGTCTTACGGAGCCGCGACCGCGGCCGTAGCTGGGAGGTCGTGTTCGA
>DASXGS010000255.1:0-2922 GCA_036488975.1 Rhizomicrobium sp.
GAAATACTCCATGGTGCTTGTCGTATCGATGTGGGGAATGCGCCCAGTCTTCGCCCGCCACGCGGGGGTGGGAAAAATGTGATAGCCACCGAGCGTGTCCGCTGCGGCGGGGAAGGCAAGCACAGTCGTGGTGAGAAGAGCGGCGGAAGCCGCCAGATTGCGCATCACGGACATTCAGGAATCCCCTGTTGGTTGACATGGCGATCCCCAGCCGGCGCAACTTGTCGCGAGCAACTTCCGGTGGCAAGGGCCAACGAAGCGACGGGAAACCGGCTCAAACGGCCACATTCTGCGTTGCACGAAGCAGGAGGCGCGAAACGGCGGCGGGAACGTCGCTGAAATCGTCGAGCACGACATCGCCGCCGAGGCTGTGCACCGGTTCGGGCGTGTAGCCGTAAGAGAGAAGAACGACCGGAATCTTTGCCGCGCGCGCAGTGGCGACGTCGGTGATGCTGTCACCGATCATCACCGTCCCCGCCCCCGCGCCGCCCAACTCGCGCACCACATGCTCGACCACACGCGCATCCGGCTTGTTGTAATCGTAGCGGCCGGCGCCGCAGATCACGCCGAAAAACTGCGCCAGATTGAGGTTCTCCAGAATGGGCTCGGTCAGCACTTGCGGCTTGTTGGTGAGCACCGCCAGCCGCGCCCCGTCGCGGCGCAACTGCACCAGCGTTTCTTCCACCCCCGGAAATGGACGGCTGCCATCGACGATATGCGCGCGGTAATGCGCGATGAAGCGGTCCACCAGCTCGGGCAGGCGCTCGGGCGCGGCGCGCTCGCCGGTGGCCGCCATCGCCTGCTCGATCAGCGAGCGCGCGCCATGGCCCACCATATGGCGCAGGGTCATGGGATCCACGGTTTCCCGGCGTTCGGAAATGAGCACAGCGTTCAGTGCGCTGAGGAGGTCTGGCGCGGTGTCGACGAGCGTGCCGTCAAGATCGAACAGGAGCGCGGGCGATGGCATGGGATTCGCACCCTGCCGGGGAAAGCGGCGCGCGGCAACATCCCGTTGCAAATCGTCATTTTGCCGCAAATACGGGGCATTGTATCGGCCGAACAGAAGCTAACCTGGATTAATCGTGGCGGAACGCGCAGGCATTGTGCTCGCAGCAGGCGAAGGCAAGCGGATGAAGTCCGCAAAGCCGAAGGTGATGCACGCGGTCGCGGGGCGTCCCATCCTGGGCCATGTGATCGCCGCCATGCGCGGGGCCGGTATCGAGCGGATCGTGGTGGTGACCGCACCCGGCGCCGCGACGGTGCGGGACTACGCGGCGAGCCTTGACGCGGAGTCCGTCGTTCAGGAGCAGCAGCTCGGGACCGGTCACGCGGCGCGCTGCGCCGAGTCTATCCTCGGCGACGTTCCCGGCGCATTGGTAGTGACCTATGGCGATATGCCACTCGTCACGCCGGAGCTGTTTCGCGATTCTTTTGAGCTGCAGGCCCGCACCGGGATGTCCATCGTGGCGTTTCAGTCGGCCAGCACGGCGTACGGCCGGGTGATCCGCGATGCTGACGGATTGCTAAATCGAATCGTTGAATACCGCGACGCGAACGAAAGCGAGCGCAAGGTCACGCTCTGCAACGCCGGCATTATGGCCGCGGAGGCGAAAGGCTTCTTTCGCTGGGCCGCGCGACTCGAAAACAACAACGATCAGCACGAATTTTATCTGACCGATGTCCCCGCGTTCGCCCGGCGCGACGGAGTGTCGTGCGGTATCGTCGAATGCGACGAAGAAATCGCCATGGGCGTCAATTCGCGGGCTGAGCTGGCTGCCTGCGAAGCCGTGATGCAGAGGCGGCTGCGGGTCGGCGCGCTAGAGAACGCCGTTGGCTTCACCGCGCCGGAGACGGTGTACCTCTCATTTGATACGATGCTCGAGGCGGACGTTCAGATCGGACCGTTCGTGGTGTTCGGGCCGGGCGTAACCATACGGAGCGGGGCGGAAATTCGCGCGTTCTCGCACCTTGAAGGGTGCAGGGTCGAGAAAGGCGCCATCGTGGGTCCCTATGCGCGGCTGCGGCCCGGTGCCGTTATCGAGGAGAACGCCCACATCGGCAATTTCGTCGAAGTGAAGAACACGCGGGTGGAGAAGGGCGCGAAAGCAAATCACCTTACCTATCTGGGGGATGCGCGCGTGGGCGCGGGCGCCAATATCGGCGCCGGCACCATCACCTGCAATTACGACGGCTTCGACAAGCACCACACGGATATCGGCGCCGGCGCATTCATTGGTTCGAACGTCGCCCTTGTCGCGCCGGTGACGGTGGATGACGGCGCGTTCGTGGCGGCCGGCAGCACGATCACCAAGGATGTATCGAAGGATGCGCTGGCGGTGACGCGCGCGCAGCAGACCGAAAAGGCCGGCTGGGCGAAAGAACTCCGTACACGGAAGAAGGCGGAAAAGTCCGCAAAGGGGAAATAGCATGTGTGGCATCGTTGGCATTGCGGGTACCGGCGACGCCGCGCCGGTAATTCTGGAAGCCCTGAAGCGGCTGGAATATCGCGGCTACGATTCCGCGGGCATCGCCACCCTGGTGGACGGGCATATCGAGCGCCGTCGCGCGCCTGGCAAGCTGGGGAAGCTCGGCGAAGCCCTGCGCGAGAACCCGCTGAAGGGGATCACCGGCATCGGCCACACGCGCTGGGCCACGCACGGCGCGCCCACGGAATTGAATGCCCATCCGCATGCGTCGGCGCGCGTCGCGCTGGTGCACAACGGCATCATCGAAAACTTCCGTGAGCTGCGCGAAGAGCTGGCCGCCAAAGGCCACAAGTTCGAATCCGAAACCGATACCGAAGTGGCCGTGCACCTGGTGACGGATTATCTGGATGAAGGTTTGGATCCGGCACACGCCGCAATGGAAGCAGCCAAGCGCCTCACCGGCGCCTACGCGATCGCCATGATCTTCAGCGGCGAA
>DASXGS010000314.1:0-1508 GCA_036488975.1 Rhizomicrobium sp.
ATCGCCGGTGTGCAGGCCGGCATTCGCGGCCGGACCGCCGGGATAAACGCTCTTGAGGATCACGCCTTCCGGGCGGCCAAGGCCAACGCTGCGCGCGACGTCGCTGGTGACCGCCTGTCCGCTTGCGCCGATCCACGGCACCTTGAAGCCGCCGCCCAGCGCGCCTTCCACCACGCGCCGCGCGAGGTTGGCCGGAATGGCGAAGCCGACGCCGGCGTTTTCGCCGGTGCGCGAGACGATTGCGGTGTTGATGCCCGCGAGCTTGCCGTCCGTGGTGACCAGCGCGCCGCCGGAATTGCCGGGATTGATGGCGGCATCGGTCTGGATGAAGAACTGGTAGTCGGAAGCGCTGACCTGCGTCCGGGCCAGCGCCGACACGATGCCCATCGTCACCGTCTGGCCGATGCCGAACGGATCGCCGATGGCGAGCACGAGGTCGCCCACTTGCACGCTGTCGCTGTTGCCGAACTGGATGGTGGGCAGCTGCTCGCCGTGCGTGTCGATCTTCAGCACGGCAAGATCGGTGCGCGCGTCGGAGAGCAGCACGCGGGCCTTCAGCTCGCGCTTGTCGGCCAGCACAACAATGATGTCCTGCCCGCCTTCGATCACGTGGCGGTTGGTGATGATGACGCCATCGGGGCGCACGATGACACCCGAGCCGAGCGACTGCTGCACGCGCTGGCGCATTTCGGGGGATACGCCGAAGAACTGCTGGAATAGCGGGTCGGCGAACAGCGGGTTCACCTGCTGGCGCACGATGGAGCGCGAATAAACATTCACCACCGCTGGCGCCACGCGGCGCACGATGGGCGCGAAGGTGAGCTGCACCTCGGCAGCGCTGCGGGGGACAGCTGTCGCGGCTTGAGGCAACGCCTTCATGCCGGCGGATGGCGCGCTCAGGGGAAGCGCCTTGGTGCTCGGTTGAGCGACGCTTGGCTCCGATGAGTGCGAAACGATCTGATATCCCGCGAGGGACACCAGCCCGCCAATGGCACCTGCGATCACCAAACTGCGATTGATCATTTTTCTCTTCCTCGAACGCAAAAGGGCGGCCCTTGCGAACCGCCCTCCCAATTGTCGACACCAAAACCCGTCCGAATTACTCCTCGCCTTCGTCCTCGCGCGCGGTCACCGGGCCAGAGTCCTGTCCCTTGGCGTCGGGATCGCGATCCACGAACTCGATGAACGCCATGGCCGCGTTGTCACCGTGGCGGAAGCCGGCCTTCAGCACGCGGGTGTAGCCGCCGGGGCGGTCGGCGTAACGCGGGCCGATTACCTCGAAGAGCTTCTTCACCTGCGTTTCGTCACGCAGCCGCGACATGGCGAGACGCCGCGCTGCCAGATCGTTCTTGCGCGAGAGCGTCACCAGCTTCTCCACCACCGGGCGAAGCTCTTTCGCCTTGGGCAGGGTGGTCTTGATCTGCTCGTGCTTGATCAACGCCGCCGCCATGTTGGCGAACATAGCGTGGCGGTGCTGCGTGGTGACGCCGAGTTTCCGGCCGGCATTG
>DASXGS010000330.1:0-10017 GCA_036488975.1 Rhizomicrobium sp.
ACATTCGCGCGACGCTGGGGCCTCGCTGTGGATTTCGTGGACATGACCAGTCCCGACGCGCTTCGGTTGGCCATGCAGCCCGGCCGCACCAAATTGGTGTGGACCGAAACGCCGGCAAATCCGCTGTGGGATATAACCGATCTCGCCGCCGCGGCGGAAATCGCCCACGCCGTCGGCGCGCGCCTTGCTGTCGATTCCACAGTCGCCACGCCGGTCCTCACATGCCCGATCGAGTACGGCGCGGATCTGGTGATGCATTCGGCGACCAAGTATCTGAATGGCCATTCCGATATTCTCGCCGGAGCGGTCGTCACGCGCGCGAGCGATGAACTTTGGGCGAAAATAAAAAACAACCGTATCCAGATCGGAGGGATTCTTGGGTCGTTCGAGTCGTGGCTGCTGCTGCGTGGCATGCGCACCCTGTTCCCGCGCGTGAAGATGGCCTGTACGGGTGCCCAGAAAGTCGCCGAAGCGATGGCAGGGCACCGGCATGTTCGCGAGGTACTCTATCCGGGGTTGTCCGACTTTCCCGGACATGAGATTGCCGCGCGCCAGATGGAGGGTGGCTTTGGCGGGATGCTATCGATCCGAGTGGCCGGCGGCGAACAGGCGGCGATCGCCACTGCCGCCAAGGTGCGTATCTGGAAGCGCGCGACCTCACTCGGCGGCGTCGAAAGCCTAATCGAGCATCGCGCCTCCGTCGAAGGTCCCGATACGCCGTGCCCACCGGATCTCCTGCGCCTATCCGTCGGAATCGAGGATGCCGACGATCTTATTGACGATCTCAGGCAAGCCTTGGAGGCAGCGCATTAGCCATGCCGAGCATCAAGGTGTACACCGCCGCGCTTGGTTTCTACGAAACAGCCGTGGCCGCGCGCTCGCAGGCGATGGCGCTGGCGCATTGGGGCGTCACGCGCGACCTTTTTCGCGAAGGCACGGCGAAGGAAACGCGCGATCCCGAGGCGGTTGAAGCAGCCATGCGAAAAGTGGGGCTGGTGGTGCGCCGCCCCATCGGCTCCACTGGGTCTTTCGAGGAACGCGCCGAGGCCGAGCGCACCTTGCTGAACAAACTCACCGCAAAACAGCCAAAGGGCAAAGTGAAACCCACCCCGGCCGGGCGCCGTTCCAAATCCAGGAAACCTTCTGCCAAGCGCAAACGAAAATGAACCCGCCCGCCATTGTCGGCATTCCCTCGGATCACCGCATGCTGGGACGGCACCCCTTCCATTGCGTGGGTGAGAAATACATCCGTGCGGTCCGCGAAAGCACAGGCGCGGTCACGCTTCTTATTCCGTCGCTGCCCACGCCTATTCCGCCGCAGGAAATTCTGGCAGCGGTCGATGGCCTGCTGTTCACCGGCTCGCCGTCCAACGTTGCTCCACGGCACTATGGCAGCGTGGGCCCGCGCGAAGGCGTGCTGCAGGATGTGCAGCGCGACGCCACCACCTTGCCGCTGCTGAAGGCGGCGATCGCGGCCGGCACACCGCTCATCTGCCTGTGCCGCGGGTTCCAGGAGTTGAATGTCGCGATGGGGGGCACGCTGCACCAGTATGTGCATGAGGTGGACGGCCGCCTCGATCATCGTGAAAACCAGGAGGGGCCGCTCGAGGAGCAATATGGTCCGGCGCATGAAGTCCGTGTGGCCGAAGGCGGACTGTTGTCGCGCATTGTGCGCCAGGGTCGGTTCGAGGTGAATTCACTGCATTCGCAGGGTATCGATAAGCTCGCACCGCCGCTGCATGCCGATGCGATTGCACCGGACGGCACCGTGGAAGCCGTCTCCATGCCGTCCGCCGAGGGCTTCGTGCTGGGCCTGCAATGGCATCCCGAGTGGCGCTGGAGCGAAAATCCAATAAGCCGTGAAATCTTTGGTGCGTACGCCGCAGCGGTGCAGGATTACGCGCGCGCAAGGCGGCGGTAACAGCCGCGCAACCGCACTGGTCTAAAGACGGTCCGATGAAAAAGCCTCGTGCAATTCCGATGCGGCTCGCGACTTCAGCGCTTGCCTCCGTGCTCGCGTTAGGTCTTTGCGCGTTCGAAGCGCAGGCACCGAAGCGAACAAACGCGCCCGCCGCGCCGCCGCCGCCGCTCTCCACGGTTGCCGCGACGGTGAGGGTGCCCGGCGATGACATCATCGCGATGCTCAACGCGCGCACGAAATCGCAACTGGCGCGCGTTGACGGCGGGGAGGTCAATTGCCTGATTCAGAAGTGCCAAGTCGATCTCGCCGTGGTCCGTACCGGCGATTTCACCGGCGAGGCGACCGGCTCCGGCATGCACCTGAAATTGCCCTTCGCCCTACATGCGCATCTCGATTTCAACTCCAAATATTTCAAAACGGGCGGTGACGCGACCGCGCAGGGCCAGACCGACACCGTCACGCAACTTTCGCTCACACCGCAATGGCGCGTCGATTCGCACACCGACGGCACGGTTCACCTCGAGAACGCCAAGTTGAATCTCGGGCCGCTCAAGGTGAGCGTGCGCGAGCTGTGGAACGGCAATCAGGACAAGCTCTCGGGTCCCATCTTCAAAGCCATCGACAAACAGATTTCCAAAGCATTCAAGTTGCGCGGTGAGGTGGAACGCCTGTGGAAGAGGCTGCAGCAGCCGATCCATGTTGGGAGGAGCCCGGATTCGTGGCTGGTGATGGCGCCCGAGCGGCTGCGCGTCACGCCGCTGAACACCGAGAACGGGATGCTGGTGGTGTCGCTCGCTGCCGAAGTTCGCGCACACATCGTCCTGGGCGACAAGCCTGCGGCGCCGGCCGCGCCTGCCAAGCTCCCCGCACCGGAGAAGCTCGACAAACCGTCCAACACATTTGCCGTCACGATGCCCGTAACGCTTTCCTATGTCGATGCCGGAAAGATCGCGATGCAGCAGCTGAAAAAGAAGCCGCTGAGCGCGGCGGGCATGGGCTTGCGCTTCGATAAACTGCAAATTTTTCCATCCGGGAACGACCTGGTTGTGCAGACACGTTTCTGCTTCGGAAAAAACTGGGACTTCACACACCTGCTCGATTCCTGCGGTGACGTGTTTCTGCGCGGCGCGCCGCACTTCGACTCTGCCACGGGGAAGATCTCGGTGACGAATCTGCACTACGATGTGCAGAGCCAAAACATGATGTTGCGAATCCTGCGCGCTTTGTCGGGCGATACACTCGCCAAGCTCATTGAGCCGCATCTCGTGTTCGATGAGTCGCATGAGATCGCAAAGCTGAAGGGCGAGATTGCGGCAGCGATCGAGAAGCCGCAGGGCCGCGGCCTCGCGCTTGCCGGACACATCGACTCGTTCGCCGACCCCACAGTGTCGTGGACCAATACCGGCTTCGTCGCGCTGTTGCACGCCACCGGCACCGTCACCACCAGCCTGAATGTGAAAACGGCGTCCTAGAAGGCCGCGCCGGATTGACATAGCGTAAGTTATCACTTACTGTAAGTAATGGCTTACATAACGGCATTGGCGGCTTTGGCGGACCCGACGCGGCAACGCGTGCTGGAGCAACTCCGGCGGGGGCCCCGGGCAGTGGGCGACATTGCGGCGCGGCTGCCAGTCAGCCGGCCGGCCGTGTCGCAGCATCTGAAAGTGTTGAAGGAGGCGGGGCTCGTGCGCGAAGAACGGCGCGGCACGCAACATATCTACGAGATCGATCCGAAAGGGCTGGGGCCGTTGCGCGTCTGGCTCGATCAGCTTTGGGACACAGCGCTGGAGAACTTCAAGGCCGAAGTGGAAACGCCGCCGAAAAAGGGGAAAGGCAAATGAATGCGTCGTCGAAGATCGCCGCCGCACCGGTGCGCAAATCCATCGTGGTGAAGGCGCCGCAGGCACGCGCGTTCGAGGTGTTCACCGCGCGCTTCGCCAGCTGGTGGCCGAAGTCGCATCACATCGGCTCTGCGGAGATGGCAGAGGCGATCATCGAACCGCGCATGGGCGGGCGATGGTATGAGAGAGGCGTGGACGGCTCGGAGTGCGATTGGGGCGAGGTGCTGGCGTGGGAACCACCGTCGCGGGTTGTCCTTTCGTGGCGCATCAACGCGCAGTTCAAGCTGGACGCATCGCTCGACAGCGCCGTGGAAGTACGCTTCATCGCCGAAAACGCCGCTACCACGCGGGTGGAGCTCGAACACCGCATCACGGCCGTCGACGCCGAAGCGATCCGTGCCGCGGTGGATTCGCCGAATGGATGGGGCGGCCTGCTTGAGGTCTATGGCAAGGCGGCCGAGGGGAAATGAGATGAGCAGGCTGGTGTCGATCTGCGTTGGCGCGGCGGTTGCCGGCCTTCTGGGGATACAGGTGCTGGCCGCGCATGCGGCCGTGGTGGAGAGCACCGCAACCGGCTTCGCGGTTCAACAGATGCTGCATATCGCGGCTCCGCCCGAGCGTGTGTATGCCGCACTGACGCAACCGGCGAAGTGGTGGAACTCGGAGCACACCTTCTCCGGCAGTGCAGCCAATCTCACACTCGATGCCCGCGCCGGCGGATGCTTCTGTGAAATCTGGGACGGCGGTTCGGTGCAGCACCTCATCGTGGCGGATGCGCAGCCCGGAAAGATTCTCCGTCTGCGCGGCGCGCTTGGGCCCTTTCAGGGGCAGGGCGTCGATGGCGCGCTGACCTACACGCTGAAGGCAAGCGCCGGCGGCACCGATCTTGTGCTCGACAACATCATGGGCGGCTTCATGGCAGGCGGCCTGGCGAAATGGCCACTTCTCGCCGACGCCATGCTCGCCGACCAGATGGTGCGGCTGAAACGCTTCCTCGAAACCGGTTCGCCGGATTCCCCAAAGTAGAAGGAGAACGCCATGAGCCTGAAACTGCATGTCTTCCCGCGAAGCCCGCGCGCCTTCAAGGTGATGTGGGGCGCCACCCATCTTGGCATTGCCTACGAACCCGTGCTGGTGGATTTCCCCAAAGGCGGAAGTCGAACGCCGGAATTCCTTGCGCTCAACCCGAACGGGCGCATGCCGGTGCTACAGGATGGCGATTTTGTGCTGTGGGAATCCGACGCGATCCTGCAATACCTCGCCGACCTGAAGCCCGACGTTGGGTTGCTACCACAAGACCCCAAGACGCGCCTGCAGGTGGTGAAATGGCAGTTCTGGGGCGCCGCCCATTGGGATCCGGCCTGCGCCATCTTCGCGTTCGAGAACTACGTGAAAAAACTGTTTGGCCGCGGCGATCCGGCGCCGGCGGAAATCGCCCGCGGCAACGAGCAGATCGCGCGCAACGCTCCGGTGCTGGACGCCCAGCTGCAGAAGCATCGCTATGTAGCGGGGGATACGCTCACGGTTGCGGATATCTCGCTCGGCGCCATGTTCTGGATCGCCGAGCAGGCGCAATTCCCGCTCGAGGAATACCGCGGCGTCCAGCGCTGGGCCGCAGACCTGAAATCGCTCCCGTCGTGGCAAAAGGCAGCGGCGACCGCCGCGCAGTGACGCGAGCATTGCGATTGCGGTAGGCTTCACCGCCGGAGGGACCGATGCTGAAGTTGCCGCCGCCCATCTGGGCTTTCATTTATCTCATCGTCGCTGCCGTGGTGAGCGCGCTGTTTCCCTGGCGCGCGCTCGTCGATTTGCGTGTGCTGTGGGGTGGCATCCTGCTCGCCATCGGGGGGTTTGCTTTGTCTTTCGCGGCGTTCTCGCTGTTCCAGCGCAGAGGCACGGAGATCAATCCCACCTCCGAAGCGAACAAGCTGCTGGTGATCGAAGGCCCGTTCCGCTTCACCCGCAATCCCATGTATCTCGGGCTCGTGATCTTCACGCTCGGCATCGCTTTCTGCGTGGGCTCGCTGCCGATGTTCGTCGTGCCGGTGCTCGTTTTTGCGACCGCCAACCTTGCGCACATTCCGTTCGAGGAAGCCAAGATGCGGCGGCAATTCGGAGCCAGTTTCGACGATTACACCCACAAAGTGCGCCGCTGGATTTGAGGCGACGCGAGGTCTACTATGTCGTCATGACCAGAAAACGCGCGCTGCTCATTCTCTGCGCCCGGATCGGCTACAACCCGCCGTAAGCCGCTGCCGTGTCACGCGGCGCTCGCACGCTTCTTCCTTACAACTCATTTCCGGAGAGCGACTCATGGTCAGCGAAACGCACAACCTCACCAAGCACTGGCGCGCGCTCGATGCCGCCCATCATGTGCACCCGTTCACCGACACCGCGGCGCTCAATGCCGAAGGCGTGCGCGTCATCACCAGAGCGGACGGCGTCTATCTCTGGGATTCCGACGGCCAGAAGATCATCGACGGCATGTCGGGCCTGTGGTGCGTGCAAGTGGGCTACGGCAACAAGGAACTGGCCGAGGCCGGCTGCGAGGCGCTGAACACGCTGCCCTACTACAACCATTTCTTCAAAACCTCGAACCCCTACACCATCGAGCTGGCAGCAAAGCTCGCCACCCTTTTGCCGGACGGTCATTCGCATGTTCTCTTTGCCAATTCGGGCTCGGAGGCGAACGATTCCGCCCTCAAGCTCATCCGCTACTACTGGAACCTGAAGGGTAAGCCGGAAAAGAAAATCCACATCAGCCGGGAGCTCGCGTACCACGGCGTGACGTTCGCGGCAGCGTCGCTCTCCGGTCTCACGCCGATGCATCCGCAATGGGATCTGCCGCTGCCGGGCTTTGCAAAGGTGCCAACCCCATACTGGTTCGGCGCCAAGGCGGCCGGCTATGGCGATATCGATCCCGAGGAATTCGGCCTCCTCATCGCGCGCAGACTGGAGGACCGGATTCTGGAGCTTGGTCCGGATCGTGTCGCCTCATTTTCCGCCGAGCCGATCCAGGGCGCTGGCGGGCTGATCTTTCCGCCCGCCACCTACTGGCCCGAAGTGCAGCGCGTCTGCGCCAAATACGATGTGCTGCTGCATGCCGACGAAGTCATCACCGGCTTCGGCCGCACCGGCGAATGGTTCGGCTGCCAGACTTACGCCATTCACCCGGATATCATCACTATGGCTAAGGGGCTGTCGTCCGGCTATCAGCCGATCAGCGCCGTCTCGCTCGGTCCGCGGGTGGCAGAGACAATCCTCAACTCGAACGAAGAGCTAGTGCACGGCTATACCTACTCGGGGCACCCCGTTGCCTCGGCGGTGGCGCTCAAGAATCTCGAAGTGATGGAGCGGCTGGGGCTTCCGGCACGCGTGCGCAATTCTATCGGGCCGTACCTGCAGCGCCGGCTGCACGAAACATTCGAGGAGCATCCGCTGGTGGGCGAGGTCCGCGGCAAAGGCCTGCTCGCCGCCGTCGAACTCGTGCCGCATAAGCCGGAGCGCGCCTTCTTTCCGGAAATGGGGAGAGTCGGCGCGCGCTGTCGCGACTATTGCTTCCGCAACGGCCTGATCTCGCGCGCCATTCGCGATACCATGGTGCTCGCCCCGCCGCTCACCGTCAGCGAGGCGGAAATCGAGGACATCGTCGCACGGCTGAAGGACGCGATCGATCGCACCGCGCGCGACTACGAAAAAATGTGAATAGGGAAGGGAGACTGACTAAGGCACGCCTTCTAAGGCACGCCTTCCATTTGCGCGTGTTCCTCGACTTGCTCCTGCTGTTGCTCGGCGAGTGTTGGGCGATTCACGAGACGTTTGGTTTTCCACCGTCCGCGCAGAAATAAAGTTCCTGCGATCGCGGATGTGGCGATATTCGCAATCGGCATGGACCACCACAGGCCGTTGGCGGCGAGCGGCGTGTGCGTGGCGAGGAGATAGGCGAGCGGCAATTGGATCACCCATTGCGACACGAGGCTGGTCGCCATGGCCGGCACCATCTCGCCGGCGGCGCGCAACACGCCAAGCAGCGCGAACTGCAATCCGACGAAGCCAAAGCTCCAGGCCACAATGCGGATGAGATGCGCGCCTTCCGCGATCACCTGCGGTGCATGGGGCACGAAGAACGCCACGACCTGCGGCGCCAAGAGAAAGCTCAGCAGACCAACCCCGCTGAGACTCACAAACGTTATAACCGAAGCGAGTCGCGCCACCTGCTCGGCGCGGGCAATATTTCCGGCGCCGATGTTCTGGCCTACCAGTGTGGAGGTGGCGAGGGAAAATCCCATGGCTGGAATCACCGCCACATTCACCACATTGGCCCCGATACCGAAGCTCGCCGTCACCACAGTCCCGAAGCTGGTGATGAGGAAGGTCATGACGGTCATCCCGAGGCCACGTGCGGACTGCTCGATTGAAGCGGGATAGCCGAGCAGAAACGCGCGCTTCACGAATGCGAAGTCCGGCTTGAAGTCGCGCCAGTGCACATGGATGCCGTAACGCCCGCCGAACAGGAGAGAGAGCGAAACCGCGGCCGCACAGCCCTGCGAAATCAGGGTCGCAAGCGCGGCGCCCGGGACGCCGAGCGCAGGGAGTCCGAACTTGCCAAAGATCAGCAGCGGATCGAGGCAGAAGTTGACCACAACCGTGCCAGCCACGATATACAGGGGGATCTTCACCTCGCCGACGCCGCGCATCAGCCCCTGCACCATCGCGTAGACGAACATCAGCGGCAGACCGATGAAGATCAGCCGCATGAAGGCTAGCGCGTTGCGGTACACATCGGGCGCCACACGCATCGCGTGCAGCAGCGTCGGCGTAATCGCGAACCCGACCCCGCCGAGCACTATCGACAGTGCGACAATGGTCAGCAGGGTCTGGGCCGCGACGTGATCGACCATCGCATGGTCGCGTGCGCCGGTGTACTGGGCGATCAATGTCGTCCCGGCGATGGCAAAGCCCATTCCGGCGGCAATCAGCACGAACACCACCGGCATGGTGATGGAGACGGAAGCCACGGCTGCGGCGCCGAGCCGACCGACCCAGAACGCGTCCACCAGCTGATAGGCAACCTGCAGGATGTTGGCGCCCATGATCGGCACCGCCAGCAACACCAGCGAGCGCGCGATGGGGCCCTCGGTGAACCGACGATCGAAACGCCGGGGCGTCGGTGTTCGAGTCTCGGACATCCCCACTTATATGGAGGGCAGCGGGCAGCGAGGTCAAAAGCGGACGGTCGAGCGATAGCCGTGACAGCTTCTCACGCGAGCGTGACCTTGGTTTCAGTCCTGTCAGGGGGTGTCAGGGTCGCCGTGTTCTCGACGCCACAGCCCGGGCGAGGATTTCCTCGCAACGTCCGAACCGATGTGGCCTAAAGGCCACTGTCCATTACGAAGTGATCATTTTTCCCAATCCAAAAAAATACTTGCAATGTGTGGCATGCGTGCATAGGTTAACCATCGGAAGGGCGAGAAACGTCCAGCAGGCACTGCCCCCCCGCTCGCACGCTGGATGTCGTTCTTCCAAGGGTGTCGGTCATCCCCTCCCGGCACCCAGCGCGTAACAGCGCAGGCGACGCCCGATCAGCCCCCTGGTCGGGCGTCTTGCTTTTTTGGCGAGGTGACCCGGCGCAGCGTGAGATTGATCCGACCGCCCCCAGCCACCAGCTCGGAGGTGCCTTCCATCACCCGGTCAATGCCATGAAAGGCGAGCCGTGCCCGCCCGCCAAAGGTGAGCACGTCGCCCGATTCGAGCCGGAGGGAAGTGGTCGGCCCACGTCGGCTTGTGCCGCCCATGCGAAACAACGCCGTGTCGCCGAGCGAGACGGATAGCACCGGCGCATCGAGCGCTTGTTCGTCGCGGTCCTGATGGAGGCCCATGCGCGCGCCGTTGCGATAGAGATTCACGAGGCAGCATTCCGGATGTGCCGGATAGCCCGTCGCCTCGGACCAGAGCTCCAGAAGCAGCGGTGGAATCTCGGGCCATGAGCGTTGCGTTTCCGGATGTGTCTGGCTGTAGCGGTAGCCGGCCTCATCCGACACCCAGCCGAGCGAACCGAAATTGGTCATTTTAACGGAGAAGGGTTTGCCGGAAATCGGCATCCGCGGCCGGCAGAACGGCGCACGCCCGACACGTGCAAACACATCGGCGACAAGTTCGCGCTGCGTGTCGCGCTCCAGCGCACCGCGCCAGAGCGTCACGTCGGGCGCGATCTCAAGCCGCGCGCCGTGCATGGATCGGCTTCTGAATGGTGCG
>DASXGS010000341.1:0-14646 GCA_036488975.1 Rhizomicrobium sp.
CTATTCTGGAGTCGCTGATTCCGCCCGGCGGAACACGCACCTCGTCGGCGCCGTGAGTGGCCTGTCGCGCCGTGAATTCGTTGCGAGCGCGACGAGCGCAGCTGCCGCGGCGTGTGCATACCCGACCCCGGCGCAGCCACAAGCGGTGGCGGCCTCGCTCGACGCGCTGGCGCGCACGAAAGGCTTGCGTTTCGGGTCGGCGATGAGCTTTCGCGAACTTTCCGATCCCGCCTTCTGCACCCTCATGCGTACAGAATGCGGCGTGATGGTCACGGAGAATGAGCTGAAATGGCCGCAGGTCCAGCCGGCGCCGGACAGCTTCACCTTTGCTCAGGGCGATGCGCTTGCCGGCTTCGCACGTGACAGCAATCTGCTTCTACGCGGGCACAATTTGCTGTGGCAAAAGACCAAATATATGCCGGGATGGGTGAATGCTTACGATTTCGGGTCTCGCCCGCGCGCTTCTGCCGAAGCGCTGTTGCACAAGCATATCGTCGCGGAGATGCAGCACTATCCGCAGGTGACTTCCTGGGATGTGGTGAACGAAGCCATCGACACGGACACCGGCACCCCGCGCGAAACGGTTTTCACCCGGGCCATGGGGCCGGAGGCGATCGATTTTACATATCGCGTGGCGCGCGAAACCGCACCGCATGCCCAGCTCGTGTACAACGATTACATGACATGGGAAAATTATTCGGCAACACATCGTGCAGGCGTGCTGCGCTTTCTCGAAACCATGAAGAAACGTGCGGTGCCCATCGATGCGCTTGGCCTGCAAAGCCATATCGGCGCAAACAACAACCTACAATCGAACCGGTTCGGCATGCCGCAGGAAACCGAATGGCGGCGGTTTCTGGATGAGGTGACGGGCATGGGCTACGCCCTGCTGATCACCGAATTCGACGTGAACGACGACGGCCTGCCGGACGACGTCGCGGCGCGCGACCGCGTGGTGGCGGACTATGCGCGCAGCTATCTGGATGTCACGCTCAGTTACCCGCAGGCGAAACAAGTGCTGACCTGGGGGCTGGTGGACTCGCATTCCTGGCTGCAATCGCGCTTCCCGCGGCCAAGCGGCCTGGCCAAGCGCCCCCTGCCCTACGACGCGTCCTATCGGCCCAAACCTCTTAGGGAGGCCATCGCGGCCGCATTCCGCGCCGCACCGGCGCGATGAGGGAACAATTGGGAATGCATATACGTCCCTGACAGAAGGAGAATGACGATGCAGATCCGAATCCCGATCGTGGCGGCTTCGCTGATGGTGGTCCCTGCGCTCGCGGGCGCGCAGCCGGCGGCCCCGTCGCGCGATATGTGCATCAATGCCAGCGACATCGACTACACGCAGACGCCGGATGATCAGACGATTGTCTACCATTTGCGCAACGGCAGGGTGTGGAAGAACACGCTGAAAGCGACCTGTCCGCAACTGCACTTCGAACATGCCTTCAGCGAAGTGGTGCGCGCGAGCCAGGTTTGCGCCAATCACCAGATGATCCGGGTGCAGAATACCGGCTCGATCTGCGCGCTGGGCGATTTCACGCTGGTGAGCGGCCCTCCGCCGGCGCATTGAAGCGGCGCGCCGGCCCTCAGGTTTGCGCAATCGCCAGTTCCGCGAACTGGAAGCGGAATTCCTTATGCCCGTAGTCGATGGCCACGCGCGAGAACTGACGCAACAGATCCATGCCGATGAACAGGGCCGGGCGTTCCGACAAATCCCACACACGGAAAATCTGAAGATCGGCAATAACGAGACCGCTATCGCTGAAATCGAATCCTTTCAGGTGCACCTTGTGCACCGGTGTAGCGGCGCCGACAGCCGTTCCGCCGGTGACATCGGTGAGGGTGACAGGTTCAAGCATTCCGTCGCGGCCTCTCTGGTCGATCAAGGCCTTTAGCAGTGGCGGATTTCCGACCGAAACCT
The DNA here is from genome assembly GCA_036488975.1 of Rhizomicrobium sp. Classification (GTDB taxonomy): domain Bacteria; phylum Pseudomonadota; class Alphaproteobacteria; order Micropepsales; family Micropepsaceae; genus Rhizomicrobium. Next base: position 1,925 of record DASXGS010000341.1, read on the forward strand.
GCGCGCCGGAATCGAGAAAGGCCGAGACGTATATTCCGTCAACCGTGCAATCGACCGCCCGCAAGCGCCCCTCGTCTCCACTGGCGGAGATCACGGTCTCGTTCGGCCGCGCCATCGATCCCGGGGAAAGACTGGGACGAGCCTGCAGGAGTTGGAGCTCGTGGCGCGCGAAGTCGAACACGATGCGGTGGTGGTTCAGCACATCGAGCCCGAGATAGCCGTCGGCCCGAATCCAGGCGCGTGGCAACACCGGCACGACAAGCGGACCGAACTCTGTGCTTCCTACACTGAAGGTTTCTGCCGACACCGTGACGGTGGGCACCGATCGCGCAATGCCTTGCACGACGACCGGCGCTCCAGGACGCAGCGCAAGCGCTTTCGCCACTTCCGCCGCGAGCACTGTGCGGTCGGCGCCGGTATCGACCACGAACTGGAACGGCCCGCGTCCGGCGATGGTGACATCAATGGCCAGCTGGTTCGCCAGATTGCTGGCGGGAATCGTGTCTGCGGGCCCTTGCGCAGCCGCACGCAAACGCTGCGGCGCGAGCGCCAGCAGGCCCATACCGGACCGCAGCAGCCGTCGGCGCGATAGCGAAACGGTTTCGGCCAAGGGCTTCTCCCCGCTGCACCATATCACCATCTGCCGCCGTGCGCCGAACCGGCGCGGCTCACAGTCGCGTGTGGCGGTGACACGCGCTCGGAAAATCAGGGGGAAAGGCGCAGCATGGCGGCGGAATGACCGGGAACCGTCGCAGTGAAGTGGCCGCGCGCGTCGACCTCAGTCCGGCGCCACAGATCGCGCAGGTGAACCGTACGGTCTTGCGGCAGATTCAATTGCGTCCAGTTCACGGATATCGCCTGCGGGCGATGCGAACGGTTCAGCAGAACCACCGCGCGGCCGCCATCGTGTAACGGCCGCGCCCAGACCTCCCGATCGCCGTCTTTCGCGATTCGCGAGCCTTCCACGCCAAGCGCATCCTGATCCACCGCAATCACATCGCGATTGGTGAGAATCGCTTTGGTCTCATCGCTCATGTGCGCGAGGTCGTTGCCGGCGATCAGCGGTGCGGCGAGAATCGCCCAGAGGCTGAAATGCGCGCGGTACTCATCCGCGGTCATGCCGCCATTGCCGACTTCCAGCATGTCAGGATCGTTCCAGTGGCCGGGGCCGGCGTAGCCGCCAAGTCCAACCTGCTTGTCCAAAATCTGCAGCACGCTCAGGCTGTAGCCATTGGACGGCTTGCCGTCCCATTGGTCGTAGATGTCGCCAGTGGTGCGCCACAAATTGCCGATGTCCTTTGCCCACAGCCACGGCTTGTTGGTGCCCCATTCGCAGAGGCTGAAAACGATTGGCCGACCAGTTGACCGCAACGCTTCGCTCATCGTTCGGTAGGCCACAACCGGATCAAGCCCTTCGGTGTTGCACCAGTCGTACTTCAGATAGTCGGCGCCCCAGGCGGCGTATTGCTTCGCGTCCTGCACTTCGTAGCCGTGGCTGCCCGGACGACCGCCGCAGGTTTTCGTGCCCGCATCGGAGTAGATACCGAACTTGAGGCCCTTGCCGTGGATGTAATCGGCAAGCGCTTTCATACCGGAGGGAAAACGTGCCGGATCGGGCTGGATATTGCCGTTTGCGTCGCGGGCGCCCTGCCAGCAATCGTCGATGATCACGTACCGATAGCCGGCGTCTTTCATTCCCGACGAGACCATGGCATCGGCAGCGGCGCGCACCACCTGTTCGTTCACATTGCAAGCAAACTTGTTCCAGCTGTTCCACCCCATGGGCGGCGTCAGCGCGAGTCCGTTCGCCGCGCCCGCGCTCTGGATGCTACAGAGGAGCAGCGCCCAAGCCGCAATGGCGAGCGTGCGGGGCTTGTTCAATGCACGCGCCTTCTGCGGGGTGACGGCGTGTTTGGCGCGGCCGGCGCGGAGTGCGCACTCGCAGGCTCAATGCCGAACACCACAAACGAATGCGGTTCGATTTTCACAGAGAAGTCCGTGTGCGGCGGCGGCTGGACGCCGCGGCTTGCGATGAAGCGCTCGCGAGGCGTAAGTGCGGCTTCCAGCGCGGCTGTTATAATTTCCCCGGTGAGCAGATTGCGCAGCTGCAAGCCCGCGCTCGCAACGGACACCGTCGTCGTCGTTTCATCAGGGCGATACGACTCCACCACGAAGGTGTTGTTGTCGTAGGCGAACAGCGCCACCTGCGGGGCGGATTCCACCCGCACGGGAAAATCGCGCTGGATGTAGCGCTTGATCTGCGTGAGGACGGGTTCCGGCAGGTTGTAGAGGTCTCCCATGTTCTCCGGAATGTCGAGCAGGTAGATCGTGCCATTCGAATAGTGATTCATCAGCACGATAGGAAAACCCTTGGCACTTGCCGCGCCACGGATGATGGCCCAGGAATCGTTGGTGTAAAAATGAATCTCCGGGAACAGCACCGGTGTATTGTCGTGCTTCGGATCGTTGAGACTTTGGCCGGCACCGGCGCCGAACCCATCGTAGAAATCGCGCACCAGCATGGGGTTGTCCGTGGTGTACCACTCGACAATGTCCTGAAAGCCGTGGCCCTGCAGCGCTCGCAGCAGTCCGGAGGTAATTACGACACTGTGCCCGGCCTGCAGTGAGGCCTTTATCTTGGATACGATGTCGGGATCGAATTTCGCGTTTTCGGTGAGCAGCACCGTGCCCGCGTTCGCGGGATACTCCGGCGTCATCTCGATCGGCACCCCGATATTGCCGAGATAGTTCTGGAGAAAATCCTCGCCGGACGAGGACTGATATGGCTTGTAACTGGCGATGCCGATTGGGTGGCCCAGCTTGCCGACTGCCTTGTCCACAAGCGCAAGCGAATAGCCCGCCACCTGCCCCCAACCCGGCCCCGGATCGCCAGCCCCGCCGGGCTGATACGAGTGCATCATTGCGTTCCAGTTGAAGGTGGTGGGCTTGTTCGCCCACGCCACGCGGTCACCGGGTTCAACCGGCTGCTCCTCGCTCATCGGCACCCAGTTGAAGAGCACGATCTCCGGCGCCTTGGCGAGCATGGTATCCCACAGCTGTTCGGCGTAGCGGTCGACGTAACGGGTGTCGAAGGTGTCCACCCAGCCGCCATTGTTCCGACCCGGCGCCACATTGTCGAAATAGCGGACGATCTCGTAGCTTTCATATTGCTGGAGCAACTGGTCGGTGATCACCGGATCGCGGGTTTCAGTGCCGCTGTGTATGGCATCGAACATTTTCGCTTCCTGGTCGAGGTCGTAGCCAAGCCCCTGGAAGTGTTCGTACCAGTTCGGATATTTGATGATCATGCGCACGCGCGGATTGATGGCGCGCGCCGGCTTCAGCACGAGGTTCTGCGCCACTTCACGCATGCGCTCGAGCCGGTAGTGCGTCCAGCTGCGGTTGCCCTTCGCCGCAATGTCGGCGTCGCTCTTGCTGGTAAAGAAGAAGAAATCGTCGAGGATGACTTCGTTGAAGTGGCGTGCGGCGAGTTCGACGGCGCGCTGGCATTCCGCGCGGTCGGAAGGATTCTCGTAATCGAACGTGCCGAACTGTCCGCCCTGCCCGCCTTTGGCGAGCGTGATGCCGCCGGACACGATCACGCCCTTGTTTTCGAGGAAACGCTTCGCCGCTTCGATCTCTGCGTCGGTGGCAAACACGCCGCCGCGATAGGCTTCGAGATAGACCTTGTCGAAATGCGTCTGGCGGAAGGCGCGATCGTATTCGCGTTCGGCGATCGCCGGATCGGCCAGTTGTTTGGTCGAATTCACCACGATGTAAATGGCGACCCGGAAATTCTGATAGTGCCCGTGCGGCACAGCACGAACGCCTGAAGGCGCTTGCCCGAGCAGCGGCGTCAACGGCAGAGAAGCCATTGCGGCAATGATCAGCGCTCCCCCAAGCCGCTTCATTGTGTGCCCCTCAAACTTTCTTCAGGTTTGCGGCGCCGCGGGACAGGTGGCCGGCCCTTCGCCCTGTGCGAGGCGCACGTCCGTAAGACTTAGCCCCAACTGCCCCGAGGTGTAGATGGCGAACGGCGTCATTGTGGCGCTTACATTGAGCCCCGCATTTTTCAGGCAGGACAGCCGCAGCGAAACGCTTGTCCATCCTGAGGACGCTGCCGCACGCAACAACGATGAAATATCGACAGAGCCTGCGCACTTCGCGCCGCAACCCGCCGTCAGAAACACGCGGGCCGTCGGCGGCGCGTCGACCTTGAGATCGAACTTCAGCTCCATATCGCCGTTGGTCTGGCGCGTGAGATCGATGGCGGGACCGGTCACGCCCACGCCCGCCATCGCAGAGCCGCTCCAACGCGCCACCAGTGTGTCCTCCTGGGTGAGATGGTCGGCGCGCGACAGCGCCAGCGTACCTGCGGCAACTGTGACAGGCAGATTTTCGGCATACACCATCCTGCTGCCGGCTTCCGTCGCGACCAGACGCCACGGCGCAGCCGCGTGGCCGCGCAACAAGTATTGATCGTCGTTGGCGGCGACCAACTCGCCCTCAGGCGCTTCCGGCAACTGGCCGATATCCAGCGGATGCGCGTAGTCGAGGCCATAGCCGAAGGGAAACAGGGGATTGTAGTTCGGGTCGCCGACATTCAGCGGCGTCTGATTCGCGCTCCGCGGCCATGAGAAGGACAGCTTCCCACGGAAATCGTACTGGATCGAATTATCCGGCTTTCGGAAAAGAAGATCGGCAATGCCCCCGCCTTCGCTCCCAGGCAGCCATGCGGCGACAAAAGCATCGGCCACGTTGATCTCACGCGTAACATAAAGTGGCCGCCCAGAGAGGAACACCGCCACCACCGGAACGCCCTGGGACTTGAGGCTTCGGAGGAGTTGCAGATCGCGCGGGTCGCCGGGCTCGAAGGCGACATCGTGCCGATCCCCCATGAACTCCGCATACGGATTTTCTCCGAACACCACGATCGCGACATCCGGCTTTGCGCCGAAATGCCCGTCGACGCTCAGCACCGCGTTGCCGCCAGCAGCCTTCACCTGCTCGGCAATCCCTTCGTAGATGGTTTGCGCGCGGGGGAAATCGGCGCGGCTGTTGCCGGTGCCCTGCCAGGAAATCGTCCAGCCGCCGGTCTGCTTGCTCATATTGTCGGCGCCGTCGCCCGCAACCAACACGTTCAACCGCGGCTTCAGCGGCAGTAGCTGATGATCGTTCTTGAGCAGCACAAGGGATTCACGCACGGCTTGACGCGCGACCGCGCGGTGCTCGGGCGAGGAGAGCTGATCCCATTTGCCGGCATAGACGCGCGCGGAAGGGGGCCCCGCCTCGAACACGCCGGCGCGCACCTTCACGCGCAGGATACGCGCGACTGCTTCATCCAGACGTCCCATCGGAATGGCGCCCGATTTCACTTCGGCCAAAGTATTCTGATACAGGCCCTTCCAGCTGTCCGGCGCCATATACATGTCGATGCCCGCGAGCAGCGCGGCAGCGCAATTTGTCGTGCTGCAGCCCGGCAGCTGGGCGTGCGCGTTCCAGTCGCTGACCGTGAATCCGTTGAAGCCAAAGCGGCCGCGCAACACATCCTCCAGCAACGCGCGATTGCCGGACATGTGCTGGCCCTGCCAGCTGGAGAACGAGACCATTACCGTCTGCACGCCGGCTTCGATCGCGGACTGATAGCCGGCGGAATGGATGTCGCGCAGCTGTTCTTCGCTGGCGAGGCTGTCGCCCTGATCCTTGCCGTTTTCCGTGCCGCCATCGCCGAGGTAGTGCTTGGCAGTGGCGATGATGTGTCCGTTGCGCAGGAAGTCAGGCGTGCCGGGCTCGCCCTGGATTCCCTTCACCATTTCGCCGGCATAGGCGCGCACCACATCGGGACTTTCGGAATAGCTTTCGTAGGTGCGCCCCCAGCGGTCATCGCGCGCCACCGCAATGGTGGGCGAAAATGTCCAGTCCTGCCCGACGATCGCCGTTTCGATTGCGGTGATCTCGCCGATCTTGTGCACCAGAGCGGGATCGCGCATCGCACCGAGCCCGACGTTATGCGGGAAGATCGTGGCGCCGATGATGTTCGAATTGCCATGAACCGAGTCCGAGCCCCAGATGATCGGGATCGGCACGTGCCCGGGCTCCAGGTTGTCCATCGCCGCGTGCCAGAACTCGTCGGCTTCCTTCAGCCAGTCGGAGGCGGGCGCGCGGTCATTGCCGTAAGGCCCCGAGCTGCCGCCATCGAGAATGGAGCCGAGATGGTACGTGCGCACATCGGCGGCCTTCACGGTCGTCACATCGGCCTGAATGATCTGGCCGACCTTTTCCTCGACGGTCATCTTCGAAAGTATGTCCGCCGCGCGCGCATCAATCGCCGGATCATCTGGAACGCCGCTTTGGAGCTTCGGCCAAATTTCGGGGTGGACTGCTGCTGCCTGCACGGGTGCGGTCGTCTGCGAAGCGGATATCGTGGCGCTAACACCCAGCACAAAGCTCGAGAGAACGGCGATGCCAGCCGCGCGTGATGTCGCGCGCGCGAAGCGCCTGGTTGGGTTGAAGTTCACGCCTAACCTCCCCTGCGCGTGAGCCCGGCCACGCGATAATCCGAGTCTGCAGCTCTTCAACTTCGGCGCAGCAGCACAATTCAAGGCTCAAACGTGACAGCGTTGTCAACCGGCCTCCCACCGGAGTAGGACTATAGAAGCGCCGTCAGGGAGCTGCGCAGGGCTGGCATATGAGCACGCCGTACCGGGGGTTCATGTACACCGAACGTCGCAGCGCCGTTGCGTTCTGGCTGGGATCGCTGGTTGTGGCGATCGGCGTTGTCCTTCATCTGCCCATGTACTGGATGGGTCGCAGCATGCGTTTCATGCTTGCCGGCATGCCCATGGATTCCGAGATGTATGTGGGCATGGCGCTGATCGTGCTGGGCATTCTGTCCGCCGGCTACGGCCTATTGCCCAAGGGCATTGTCAGCGCCGATCGCCATCTGCCCGAGACCATGGCGCCTCCCGAAGACGCGCCGCTGACACGCGCGCACTGGTTGGTAATGGCGGTGCTCGCGATCGGGCTGATCATCGACATCATGAAGCCCGCGAGCCTCGGCTTCGTAACACCGGGAATGCGGGTGGAATATCAGCTCGGCAATGCGATAGTGGCCCTGCTGCCACTTTCCGCGCTCGCGGGGACGACGCTGGGCTCTTTCGTCTGGGGCGCGCTCGCCGACATCTACGGTCGGCGCGCCGCCATCATGCTTTCCGCCGTGATGTTTATCGGCACCTCCATTTGTGGCGCGATGCCGTCATTCTGGTGGAACGTGTTCATGTGCTTCGTGATGGGTGCGGCGGCCGGTGGCATGCTGCCGGTTGCCTATGCGCTGCTCGCCGAACTGATGCCAACGAAGCACCGCGGCTGGTGCCTGGTGCTGATCGGCGGCATCGGCGCGCTGGGCGGCTATTTCGCCGCGAGCGGCCTGTCGGCGGTGCTCCAGCCTTATTTCGGCTGGCGCATTATGTGGTTCCTCAACCTGCCGACCGGGCTGATGTTGATTGTCCTCAGCCCATTCCTGCCGGAGTCTGCGCGGTTCCTTATGCATGTCGGGCGCGTGCACGAAGCCCGAATGATTCTCGCACGCTTCGGAGTCGTGAAGCAGATACCGCCTGTCTCCGAAGAAGAAAGCGGGGATGTCCACACACCGGTGCCCCCGGTCGAGCCCAGATATCTAGGGCCCACCTTCGCGCTCACGCTTGCGGCTTTGGCATGGGGACTCGTGAATTTCGGCGTGCTGCTCTGGCTGCCAAGCGCGCTGGTCGCGAGCGACCACAGTGACGTCGGGCACGCGGTCGGCGCGGCGGGAAGCATCATTGCAAAATCGACACTGCTCTCCGCGCCGGTGGTGCTGGCCTGCGTCTGGATGTACAGCGCCTGGAGCACCAAATGGTCGCTGGTGACGATGACGGCGGTGATGGCGGCGGGGCTTGTCGCGCTCCTGTTACGAGAACTCGGAGTCGGGGTTCTATCGAACCCCCTCATTCCCGTGACCCTACTGGTGGTCGGGGCAAGTGGGGTCATCGCCATCCTCCTGCCGTACACTGCAGAAAACTACCCGCTCCGATTTCGCGGCCGCGCCACGGGATGGGTGGCCGGCTGCACCAAACTTGGCGGCCTGTTGGCCCAAGCAGTGAGCGCTTTGGCGCTGGTGCCAACGCTCGGAATTTCCGCCGCGGTCGTCGCTACGCTCGCCGGTGCATCGCTGGTGCTGGTCGGAATTTTCGGACGGGAGACCAGAGGGCGCGATCTGCGCGATCTGGAACGGCCGGCACGGGTGAAGAACGTCAGTTGGTCGGGTACCTGATCTACGATTGAGAATGCTGGAGGACATGATGACCGATCATCGCCTGCTCGCTGCCGCGGTTTCTTCCGCGATCGGGATTCTATGGCTTGCGCCGGCGTACGCCCAAATGGGAGGGCCTTCGATAAGCGGGGCGAGCACGCCCGGCCAGTCGACTTCCCAGGGTCAGCTTCAGCAACAGCAGGATTCCGACCGCCTCTATCGCGATGCCATCTCCAGCAAGCGCATGGCGTTGCAGAAGAAACAATCGACCGAGCAGTCGCTGCAGGAAGCGACCGAGGCAGCCAAGGCCCTGCAGCTCTCCTGCGATATCCGGGACGTTCAGCTGGCAGCGCAGGGCAAAGTGGATTCGAACGGCAAGAAGATCGATTCCAAAACCTATGAAATCGCCTGCGCCAACGGCATGGGCTACCTGGTTCTATGGCAAAACCCCCAGCCTCCCATCGCATCCTCCTGCTTTGCCTTGGAGGGCATGCGTGCCGCCGCGCTAGCGAAGGGTCAGAAATTCGAAGAGGGTTGCGTGCTCCCCGGCAATCGCGATCTCAACAAGATGGCGACCGCCGTGATGCACAATGCGGGCGCCTCCTGTTCGGCAACACGCGTCGCATGGTTCGGGCAGATCGAAGCAAAGCACACGGAATACACGGAGGTCGCCTGCGCCGACGGCAAGGGGTATTTGCTCGGCACCGCGCTGCCCGGTTCACCGATGCAAGCCGCTGTGATCGCCTGCGCCGACGCCGCAGCCAGCAACATGAAATGCGAGTTGACGAAGACGACGGCAGCAGTTGGTAGCGCCAACGGCAACCCGACGATGGGGGACCTGAAGGCGGCACTCGCGCAGCATGGCGTCGCCTGCACGCTCGCGTCAGACAACGATCTCCATCTGATCGGCAAGCAGAACAAGAGCCAGCGGCATGTTGTGGAGTTCAAATGTCCCGAGCATCCCAAGGGGCTCGTGGCGCTCATTCCGCTGGGCAACAACCTCAATCCTTTCCAGTCCATGGATTGCGCTGAGGCCAAAAGGATCGGCGTCACGTGCAAGCTGACAATCGAATGATCGTGCCGGCGATGCGAAAAAGCGAACACGTCCGAGTGTTGCGGTGTGGGATTCCGGGCGCTAAGTCTCGCCACGCCACCACTGGCGGTTGACGCGTGCAGCGGGAACAAACGACGCAGAGTTCAGCCGAGCCCGACCGGGCCGCCGCGCGCAAGCCTGCGAGCATCTATGATGTGGCGCGGCGGGCGGGCGTTTCTATCAAAACGGTCTCGCGTGTCCTCAACCATCAGCCGAACGTCAGCCAATCGGCAAAGGCCCGCGTGCAGGAAGCGGTGACCGAGCTCGCCTACAGGCCAAACCTGTTTGCCCGGGGGTTGGCCAGTGAACGCTCGCTGCTGATCGGGCTGCTGTACGACAACCCTTCCGCCGGCTACATGGCCGCGATCCAGCTGGGCGCGCTAACCCGTTGCCGCGAGGAGGGATACCACCTCATTATCGAGCAGCTGAATGCCCAGGATTCCAATCTCGAAGAAGAGGTGCGAGCTCTGGTGCTGCAATCGTCATTGCATGGCGTGATCCTGACGCCGCCGCTCTGCGACACACCGGCAGTGATCAAAGCACTGACCGAAGCACAAATACCGTTCGTGCGCATTGCGCCGGAGAAGCCGATACCAGGGGCGCCGGGCGTGCGAATGGACGATCAGCGCGCCGCGCACGACATGACGGCCTATTTGATCGGGCTCGGCCACCGGCGCATCGGATTCATCAAGGGCCATCCCGATCACGGCGCGGCGCATGCCCGCTACGATGGGTACCGCTCGGCATTGAAGGAAGCCGACATTCCGTACACGGATGAACTTGTGGCGCAGGGATATTTTTCATATCAGTCCGGCATGGAAGCGGCTGAGATCATCCTGTCGCTGAAAGAGCGGCCGACCGCGATTTTCGCCAGCAACGACGACATGGCCGCCGCGGTGCTTGCGGCTTCGCAGCGCTTCCACCTGAAGATCCCGGAGCAGCTTTCCGTCGCGGGCTTCGACGATTCGCTCGTGGCCCAGGTTGTATGGCCGCCGCTCACCACCTGCCATCAGCCAATCAAGGACATGGCGGCGGCGGCGGTTTCGATGCTGATACAGAAGCCCGCGGACAGTGTGCCGCTCGACCGGCGGCTCGACCATGAGCTAATCGTGCGCCAATCCACCGCGCCGCCGGGCGTTTGAAACCGAACAACGCAATGACGATTGATCGCAGGACCTTGCTCTCTGTAGGGCTTGCGGCGAGCTTCGCCAGAGTACGCGCCTCAGAAGCCCAACCCCTCGCGCAGCCATCCGTAAGTCCTGAAGAGCAGCGGCTGCATACCGACTGGGCGTACCTGGCGCGCTACCGCAACGACAACGCACGCGTGCAGGCACTGCCCGCGCAAGCGCGCCGGGTGGTGTTCATTGGCGATTCCATCACGCAGGGCTGGATCGATTTTCATCCGGAGTTCTTTGCCGCCAACGGTTTCATCGACCGCGGGATCAGCGGTCAGACTACCCCGCAGATGCTGGCGCGCTTCCGGCAGGATGTAATTTCGCTGGCGCCCGCCGCCGTGCATATTCTGGCAGGTACCAACGATGTCGCGGAAAATACCGGGCCGTTCGATGCCGAGGCGACCAGAAGCAATTTCCAGAGCATGGCGGAACTCGCAAGGCTGCACGGCATCGGCGTAATTTTGGGCGCTGTCCCGCCGGCGGCGGATTTCTACTGGCGGCGGGGCCTGGGACCGATCCCAAAAATCCGAGCGATGAACGAATGGATGCGGGGCTACGCCGCGGCGAACCGGTTTGCGTTCGCCGACTATACGTCGCTGCTGGACGACGGTAATGGCGCGATGCGGCCGGGACTTTCGTATGACGGTGTGCGCCCGACCAAAGCCGGCTATCTGGTGATGGAGCACATTACGCTTCCTGCCGTGGCGAGTGCTTTGGCCTGAGCATAGGAGAAAGCGATGCAGGACCTTACGGGCAAGGTGGCGTTCGTCACCGGCGGCGCCTCCGGCATCGGAAAACGACGGAATGATCGCCGGCCGCCGGATGAATGAATTGGCGCCGCGCAAAATTGTGCTGTGCGCAGACGATTACGGCCTTTCGCCAGCTGTGGGCCGCGGCATTCGCGAATTGCTGGAAATGCACCGTCTTTCGGCCACCAGCTGCATGGTCGTGTTCCCGGAATTCGCGGAGGAAGGTCCGCTGCTGCATCCGTTCTTCGACCGCGCGGATATCGGCCTGCATTTCACGCTGACGTCGGATCGTTCCCTGCCGTCGGTGATGGTGCGCGGCTGGCTGCGGCAACTCGACCCTAAGGTCACTCGTGAAGAACTGGAGCGGCAACTCGATCTATTTGCCCGGGCGACGGGCAGACCACCCGATTACATCGACGGGCATCAGCATGTGCATCTGCTGCCGCATGTGCGCGAAGCAGTGGCCGAGGCCGCGCAGCGCATCGGCGCCTATGTGCGCCTGACGCGCGAGCCGATCGATCGCCGGATGCTCGGGCGCGCCGCCCCGCGCGATTCCGCTTACCTGTCGTGGGCGTCGCGCCCGCTGGCGCGGCTTGCCGCAAAGCGCGGCGTTCACACCAACACCGGATTTCGCGGCGTGCGTAGCTTCAAGGAGCGCACGCCCTTCCGCGAACTCTTCCGCAAAACGATTGCCGACACTGCGAATGGTTCAATCGTCATGTGTCATCCAGGCCATGTGGACGAGGCGCTGAAATCACGCGATCCCATTCATCGCCAGCGCGAAGAGGAATTCGCCTATTTCGCTGGCGACGATTTCCCGCGCGATCTCGAGGCTGCGGGCTTGCAGCTTGCGCGTCTCCACGAAGCGTTAGCCTGATCACTTCCCGTTCAGTACCGCCATCGCCTGATCGAGCCGTGCGCTGTAGGCGCTCAGCGCATCCGCCGTGAGCTTGGCGTACTGGTTGGCATCGTCCCAGCGCTCATCTTCGATGGCTTCGCGCACGCCCGGCAACGTTTTGGCGCCGTAGCCGGTGAAGCGGCCCGGCGCGTAGACCAAATTCTTGTACCAGCCGCGGCCTCCGGCCAGACCCACCTTCTCCGGCGCAAGCGTCTGGTCTATGCCCTGCATCAGACCCCACAACCGCGCCTTGCCCTGCTGGGGCAGCTTCGCCGCGTTCTTTGCAACGGCCGAATCGTAAACCTGCGCGCTCTTCTTCAGGCGAGCGATGGCGTTTTCAAGCGGCGCAAGCTCGAATTTCGGCACCGGCTTGAGCATAACCGGCGCGCCGCTGGTTTTCGTCGGGTCGGCGGTGAGCTGGAAAGCGCGGTCCGCCAGCATCTTCGCCTGAGTATCCGCCGCTTCGTGCTTGTCCCCGGCGAGCTTCTTGACCTCGCCGTAGTAGCGCGCGACCGCGTCG